>CAMCII010000231.1 GCA_945874505.1 Bordetella parapertussis
CACTTTGCTGAATGCTTTGGTGAAATCAGCCGGTCGCCCGTTTATCGAACGCTTGAAGCCTATCCAAAGATCATGCCGGTCGTCAAAGAAAGTACCGACAAAGACATCATCGGTGACACCTGGCACACCGATGAAACCTTTCAGGCGACTCCTCCACTGGGGTCTCTGCTCTATGCTCGCGAGATACCGCCCTTGGGTGGCGACACGCTATTTGCCAATCTTTACATGGCGTACGATCGACTGTCTGACGCGTTAAAAGAACAGCTGTCTGACATGCGTGCGATTCATTCAAATGATTTTTTGAGCACTAACGCTCAATTGCGCAACGCAACACGTTCAACAAAATTACGTGACGATATCGGCAAAATCAATACCTCTCATCCCGTCGTGCGTACCCACGAAGAAACCGGTCGCAAGCTCTTGTTTGTGAACCAACCCTTCACCTACTGCTTTGAAGGCATGACACGTGAAGAAAGCTTGCCTCTGTTGCAATATCTATACCAACAAAGTTCAAAACCAGAATTAACCTGTCGCTTTCGTTGGGGACCGGGCTCGATGGCATTTTGGGATAACCGGTGCACCATGCACTATGCCATTAATGATTACCCAGGACATCGGCGTGAGATGCATCGGATTACGGTGCAAGGGAGTGTTCCTGCGTGAAAAGTGAGCGCGTAAGCATTGGCTGCCTACAACTCCAAACACAGTCGAAATATTCACCTCCTTTGTGAACGCAGAAGTTCAACAATGGGCGACAGTTGTTCGGCAAGCGGGCACGGAGACGCAGTGATGTTTGAACCGATTTTCAAAAATACCGTTACCCTCATCACCGGCGCGAGTCGTGGGATCGGACTAGCCTGCGCGCAACGCATTGCGCAACGAGGCGGACACGTCATTGGCTTGGCCAGACGCCCCTTCGACAGGGAGTTCCCCGGCGACTTTTACACCGCTGATCTGGCTGATGAAACCAGCACCGCTGAAGCCTTAGCGCTGATCACACAGAAGTTTTCGATCGACCACTTGGTCAACAATGCCGGCAAAAGCACGACCAGCTTGCTTGAAGAAACGAATTCGACCGAATTTAACGAAATCATTCAAATCAACATGCGGGCACCGATGCAATGCTTGCAGGCCTGCCTACCCTCAATGACTAAGAAAGGCTTTGGTCGCGTGGTCAATATCAGCAGCCGTGCAAGTTTGGGGATGCTCAGGCGCACAGCCTATGCTGGCGCCAAAAGTGGTGTCATTGGCATGACAAAAACTTGGGCGCTTGAACTCGGCAGTCGCGGTATCACCGTCAATGCGGTCGCTCCGGGGCCGATCGAAACCGAAATGTACAGAAAAAACAACCCCCTTTCACCGCAGCAAATGACCGATTTTCTGGCACGTATCCCTGTTCGGCGCCTTGGCACACCCGAAGACGTCGCCAACACGGTCACCTTTCTACTGTCACCCGAAACGGGCTTCATGACTGGACAAGTGCTTTATACCTGTGGCGGACTCACAGTTGGGGCAGCGGCAGGTTAAAATGCTCGGCTAGTCTTGAAACCATCACTATCCGGACGTACTCAAACTGTCGCACCTTATCGAAACATTACCCACGCTCACGCAGATTTCCCCAGATCTGACGCCCGAACAAGAGCATTTCAGCGAGCTTGTTAAACAGGCCGAGCGCCTGACTCTTAAAATTAGAGGGCTGCGCAGCTTAGTCGACCAACATCGTACGGTGCATCAAAGCACACTTAAACCCCTGCAAAAGCGCCAAGAAACTTTGCGTAAAAGCATGGTCATCTGGCTTGACCAACGCCTAGAAAAAGGCGGTCTGCCGACCCGACATCAAAAGCTGATGCATCGGCTGATTTGTAAGCTTGCTCTCGACTTCGCCATAGCAGGCGATCACAATATGCGAGCGTTGCACGATGCGCATAGCGACGAGTCGCTTGCAGATATCCAGCAAGCACAGGCGCGTGAAGCGCAAGCGTATTTTGAGCAAACCATGGGTCGCGAGCTCGAAGAAGACGAACCGTTTGAAACCGTCGACGATGTATTACATGCCAAGTTTGAACAACTGCGCAAACAGGCTGAACAGCGCGAAAGTCAAAAAGAAAAGCGTAAAAACAAGCGTACTAAATCAGCCAGCCAACTACAAGCCGAACAGCTACTCGCCGATGCCCAAGGTGCGTTGCGTACGATTTATCGACAACTGGCAAGTGCTGTGCATCCCGATCGCGAAAGCGACCCCATCGAACGCGCTCGCAAGACGCAACTCATGAGCGATGCCAATACAGCATACGGTCGCGGCGATCTGCTGACCTTGTTGCATCTGCAACTTGAGGCCAATCTGACTGAAACGCAAATTGCCAGCAACTTGGCGCACGACAAAATTGTGGCGCTCACCAGCGTCATTACGCACCGAACCCAGGGCATTCAACGCGAACTGCGCGATGTTGAGCTCGACGCCATTAGCGAGTTTGGCATGTCACCGGCAGCGACTGTGACCGAGGCCTCATTAAGCCGTCACTTAGCCACTTTGCAGCGCCGTTTTCATTCAGAAATTACCGCCATTAAAAGCGACCTGCTCACGGTGCGCGATGATGCCGGGCTAAAACGCTGGCTGAAAGAACAAGACGCTGAGTAGTCTCCAGCACTCAAACTCTGGGGCATTTAGCGAACAATTAGACTGATAGTCGAGCGGGCCTCGCCCTTAGCTGTGCGTGCCTCGTCTCACTGACCTAAAACACGCTCAATGCTCTGTCTCTTGGCCGCGCGCAGCGCCTCATTTCGCCAGGGCTCGTTCAATCCGGTGTTTAGCGACAGTGGTTCGGGGCACTTTAAAGTCAAACCAGTTGCGCACATCTTCATCCAGCCCAAGGCCGTGCATGAAGTTGTAAATGGCTTTTCTGAGCCCTACCCCTAACGCAGCGTGATCGACCCCAGTCGGGTCCGTGAACAACACATCGTTTTTTGCAAAACTCACTGGCGGCAAGGGCTTGAGAGTCACGCCGTACTCTTCGGGATTCAACCCCACAGGCGAATGCACTGTGCAGGTAAACCGGTGAAAAAAACCACTTTGAATACAGCCATTGGCAAAGAGTTGTCGTACTAATTCAAGTGCATCAACCGTATCTTGCACCGTTTGAGTCGGAAACCCATACATCAAATACGCGTGCACCAAAACACCAGCATCGCTGAAGGCTCGTGTGACACGCGCTACTTGATCAACCGACACGCCTTTTTTCATGAGATTAAGCAGGCGATCAGACGCAACCTCAAGGCCGCCCGATACTGCAATGCATCCACTTTGCGCAAGCAGGTCACACAAATCAGGTGTAAAGGTTTTTTCAAAGCGGATATTGCCCCACCACGAAATCCCGGTATCGCGCTTTAACAGTTCAGTCGCGAGCGCTTTGAGTGATTTAGGCGGTGCAGCTTCGTCCACAAAATGAAAGCCTGTTTGACGGGTTTCTTGGATAATCGTTTCGATCCGATCCACCAAGACTGTGGCCGAGGCGCTTTCGTAGCGACCGATGTAATCCAGACTGACATCACAGAAGCTACATTTCTTCCAATAACAGCCATGCGCGACAGTAAGTTTGTTCCAGCGGCCATCGCTCCAGAGGCGATGCATCGGGTTGAGCATATCGAGCAACGACAAATAACGATCGAGTGGCAAGCCATCCCAAGTGGGCGTACCCACTTCTTCAAACGGTACGTCTGGCTCAACCAAATTGATATATTGCACCTGCTGCGACTCGGTGTCGCGCACGAAGGTGCGCACCAATCGCTGTCTTGAGCGTTGCCCTTGCAGATACGCAAGTAACGACAATAAGGGGCGCTCGCCCGAATCGAGCGTAACGTAATCAAAATAATCAAAGACGCGTGGTTCAGTGAGCTCACGTAGCTCGGTATTGACAAAACCACCACCCAACAGGGTTACGATTGTTGGGTTATGGGCTTTAACCGCCTGAGCAATCCGAAACGCGGCATAGACAGAGCCCGGAAACGGTACAGAAATCAACACCACGGTCGGTTGATGCACGCGCAGCGCATCTAGCGTTAAATGCACGAGGGTATCGTCAATCAAATTGCGAGGCGCGGCTAAGGCTTGTGCCAGAGGCTCAAAACTTGCCTGACTCGCTGCCAATGACTCGCCATAACGCACAAACTCAAAGCGCGGATCAATCGCATCGCGCAGTACATCTGCCAGATCGTTCAGGTACAGAGTCGCCAAGTGCTTGGCCTTATCATTCAAGCCAAGCGCGCCAAAGGCCCAAGCCAGAGGGTCACCACCCTCATCATCGACGTAGACATCTAGGCTTGCAAAGCGTGGGCCCTCAGGCAAGTACTGCCGACTCGCAATACGATGCGCCAAGGTTGAATCACGCCCCTGCAAGAACGCAATCAGAGGCTCGATCGTTGCAAAATAACGTGTACGTTGCTCAACGAACGCTTCGATGGTTTGGGTGAGCTGTGCTGAGGGCAAAAGATCAACGGCCGCAGCCACCTGAGCTAGGCCTTCGCGAGAGAGCAAGCGCAGCACCAGAGCAAGCGCCAAGTCTTCTTGCACCGCCTCAAAGCCACGCGAACGCAAAAACCCCGTCAAGTACGCCGTCGAAGGATACGGCGTATTGAGCTGAGTCATGGGAGGTATCAGCGACAGCACACAGATTGGAAGAGCGGTCATAGCACCTGAAGGACTAATCATTGCAGTAAGCAGTATAGTCGGAGCAATGGTCACCCATCTTGCGAGTCACTGAATGCTCTCGACTCTAAAAGCGCTTCCCAGAACTGTATGGCTCATTGGCTTAATCAGCCTGGTCAACGATTCAGCCAGCGAGATGATCTACCCGCTGATGCCACTGTATTTAACTTCAGTGCTGATGGCAGGCCCCAGAGCTCTGGGTGTTATCGAGGGCATCGCCGAAGCGACTTCCAGCCTGTTCAAGCTGGTATCGGGTGTGATCGTCGATCAAACAAAGAAAACGAAACCCTGGATCGTGACTGGCTATTTTCTGGCGGGTGTGGGGAGACCGTTGATCTTGTTGGCCAACTCTTGGCTCTGGGTGGTCGCAATCCGATTTACCGACCGCTTGGGTAAAGGCCTGCGAAGCACTCCACGCGATGCCTTGCTAGCTGATATCGTGCCGGCCAATCGACGAGGTCTCACCTTTGGCCTGCACCGCTCGATGGATAATGCCGGCGGAGTGATCGGCCCCCTGCTTGCTGCCCTGCTGCTTGCGCTTGAGGTTCCGTTGAGGGATATCTTCCTTTGGGCCATTATCCCAGCAGTCATTACGGTTGTACTGGCCATGTTTTTGAAAGAACCAGTTAAACCAGTCAATACGAACGAATATAAATTCAACTGGTCGCTCGAAGGGCTCCCTCCAACGTTTCGGCGCTATTTGGTCGTCATTGGCCTTTTCGCTCTGGGTAACTCTTCAGATATGTTTTTGTTGCTTCGCGCCCGAGAACTCGGTGTGTCGCAGGCGAACATACCCTTGCTCTGGGCGGCAGTATCCTTGGTCACAACGGTCTTTGGCACACCTCTTTCCGCCCTCTCCGACACGTTCGGCCGCAAGCATTTCATCTTGATCGCCTGGCTGGCCTTCGCCGGTTTCTATTTTGCGATGGCGTTGCCCGACATTTCACTCTGGGGGCTCTTCGCCCTGTTTGGGGTGTACGGGCTCTTTAGGGCCGCGACCGAAGGTGTCGAGAAAGCCCTCGTCGCGGATTTGGCGCCACAGGGCCTTACCGGCACAGCCTTTGGATGGTTTAACCTCGTGGCCGGAATCATGTTGTTGCCGGCCTCGTTGATTTTTGGCTGGCTGTACGAGGCAGTGGGCTCGACCTATGCCTTTATGTTTTCGGGCTCGTGCGCCACATTGGCCTTTTTACTGATGGCGTTTTGGGTCAACCCAAAATCAACTGTTCAAACTCAACCCCTTTAGTTCAGTCACCATCGACTTTTACCAAACGCACAGACATCAAGCGCCTCCGGCTTTTCAGTTAGACTCTAAAAATTCCAAAAACTGACAATATTTATGACTGATCCAACCAAACTGTCTCAAGCTGAAGTCGATCAACTGCTTGGCTTTGTGAGTGATGATGACCAACCGATTCGTTACATGCAGCGCACCCGCGACTGGTATTTGGGCTTGGGCTATGGCAACCCCTATCGCTGGGCACACTTTGCTGATGCCCCGTTCACGCCCTTGCATAAACCTGTCAAAGACACTTGCGTCACTATCGTGACCACCGCCGCACCCTATCAGCCTGATAAGGGCAATCAAGGCCCAGGGTCAACCTACAACTCTGCTGCCAAGTTTTTTACGGTGTACTCAGGTGCTACAGATGTCGACCACGACTTGCGCGTGTCGCATGTGGCG
>CAMCII010000232.1 GCA_945874505.1 Bordetella parapertussis
TCAGGAAACGCTTTCAGCGCGTTTTGCATATAGCCTAGCCAGACTGGTAACGACGCGCCACCACCCGTTTCACGTGAGCCAAGCGACTTGGGTTGGTCATAGCCCATCCAGGCCACCCCGACCAACTGCGGTGTATAGCCCGCAAACCAGGCATCGACAGAGTCGTTGGTTGTACCCGTTTTGCCTGCCAGATCGCCTCGCTTGAGCACTTGTCGCGAACGCGCCGCCGTACCCGAGGTGGCGACTCCGCGTAGCAGGTCGTCCATGACATAGGCGGTACGGGCATCAATCGCCCGTGCAGCAGAGTCGCCCACTACGGTTGGCCGAGCCTGCATGATGACCTGACCGTTAGCATCGGTGACGCGGTCGATGAGAAAAGGCGTGATCCGGTAGCCGCCATTGGCAAAGACCGAGAACCCGGCCGCAAGTTGCATAGGGGTGACAGCCCCCGAGCCCAGGGCCATCGGCAGGTAAGCCGGGTGACGTGCTTTGTCAAAACCGAAGCGTGCAACGTACTCTTGCGCATACTTTGGCCCGATCGATTGCAAAATTCGGATAGACACCATATTTTTAGAGCGCGCAATGGCCTCGCGCATCGTCAGCTTGTCGTCGTATTGCCCGCCGTAGTTTTTTGGCGCCCAGGCTTTAGAGCCGGTTTGCTCGGCGGTCAGCTCAAAGGGCTGATCCGAAATCACCGTAGCTGGGGTTAAACCACGTTCGAGCGAGGCAGCATAAATGAAGGGTTTGAAGGCTGAGCCGGGTTGGCGCCAGGCTTGAGTCACCCGGTTAAAGTTGCCGTGATAAAAGTCAAACCCCCCCACCATCGAGCGGATTGAACCGTCTTGTGGAATCATCGAGACAAAGGCGGACTGCACCGTGGGTAGATTCAGGATCTCCCAGTAGTCGCCATTTTTGTGCAGGTAAACGACCGAGCCACGTTGCAGGCGCAGATCGTTGGGCGCTTTAGGATTGAGCGCACGAGCGATCACCCCGAGGGCTTTTTTATCTTTAATCGACACGATATCGGTTGAGCTGCGGGCGACCCTAATCTCGTCGGGCTTGACCGAGAGCACTACGCCGATCAGCATTTCGGTGCGATCCGGGTATTTATCAAACACCCCATCTAAAAACTCATCGAGCTTCGCCGCGTCATTTTCAACACCCGCCGGCATGGTTAATTGCGCTTCAGGCCCTGGGTAGGGTGCACGGCGGGTGTAATCGAGCACACCTTCGCGTAGTGATTGGTAGGCCCACTGCTGATCTTTTGATTGAATCGTGGTGTAGACATTTAAGCCGCGCGAATAAACGTTATCGGGGTAGACGCTGATCATCAACTGCCGTGCGAGCTCAGAGACGTATTCGCCGTGTATGGAAAACCCACCGGCAGGGGTACCTTCTGCGGATTTGATAATCACAGGCTGATCCAACGCCTTTTTGTATTCGGCATCAGTGAGGTAGCCTAGTGAGTGCATACGACCCAGCACGTAACGTTGACGTAATACCGCACGTGGCTTGTTGGCGATCGGGTTAAAACGCGAAGGCGCCTTGGGGATACCGGCGAGCAGGGCGGCATCGGCGGGCGTGATCTCAGACAGAGACTTACCCAAATAGGCGCGTGAGGCCGCCGCAAAACCATAGGCCCGGTTACCCAAATAAATCTGATTGAGGTAAAGCTCAAGAATTTGGTCTTTGCTGAGGTTGGCTTCAATTTTGAACGTCAGCAAGAGTTCGTAAAATTTGCGCGAGTAGGTTTTTTCAGACGAGAGATAAAAATTACGGGCAACCTGCATGGTGATCGTGCTGGCACCTTGTGATTTTTGCATTGAGATCAGATTGGTCAGCCCGGCACGAACCACTCCAACCCAGTCGACGCCGCCGTGCTGATAAAAACGGTCGTCTTCGGCCGACAGAACGGCCGATTTCATCACATCCGGGATCTCGTTAAAACGTAGAACGTTGCGGCGCTCTTCACCGAATTCGCCAATCATGACTTTGTCGGCGGTAAAGATACGCAGAGGCACGCGCGGCCGGTAGTCTGTCATGGCCGTCAGTTCAGGCACATTGGGCCAGGCAAGCGCAAGGGCCATGCTGAACAGCAAGGCAGCGCACAGGGCTAAGCCTGCTGACAAAATCGAAAGTTTTAGAAAAAACCCAATGATCCAAGAGCCGCGCCGTTTGGGCTCGTCGGGTTCGTCGTTTTCGCGCGTGTTGGTAAATTTGCTCATTACTCGACATTTTAACGGAATGCGCGGAAATTCTCCCCCTTTAGGGGGACGAGAGCACTAGTTTTTAGAGACTTTTGCGCGAGAGCGTTTGAGGCGTGCGACGGTCAATGGGATAATCACGCTATGAATAACGCGTTAACCCCCGAATCGCCTGACAATTGCGGCCTGAATCCCACGAGCCCGGAGCAGGGATTCCCTGCGCCGCAGAGTGCCTGGGCCAACCACACGCCTGTCTTTTTAGTGGGGATGATGGGCGCGGGCAAAACTACGATCGGCAAAAGTTTGGCAAAAGCGTTACACCGCGAGTTTCTTGACCTTGACCACGAACTCGAAGCGCGCTGCGGGGTGCGCATCCCGACTATTTTTGAAATCGAAGGCGAAGCGGGTTTTCGTAAGCGTGAGTGTCAAGTATTAGACGACTGCACGTTGCGGCCCGGGTTGGTGATGGCCACCGGTGGAGGCGCCGTGCTGGCCTTAGACAATCGCAAGGCGCTCAGTACCCGCGGTGTCGTGATTTACCTGAGAGCAAATGTCGATGAGCTGTATCGCCGCACCAGTCGCGATCGCAATCGGCCGCTGCTGGCCACGGCAGACCCGCGCGGAACCTTGCGCAATTTGCTCGAATTACGCGAGCCCTTATATCGTGAGGTTGCCGATATTGTGATGGACACGGGGTCGACCTCGGTTGCGCAATTAGTGGCACAAATTGTCGAGCGTCTCAAACAGATGGATAAGGCGATTGACCAACAGGCTCGGCGCCATCCCGAAAACTCTTCAGAGAACATGCGGGCAGACTTCACTGCCAGTCACCCACCAGAGAACAAGCCATGCACACCGTAGATGTCGCGACCCCAGGCGGCCAGTATCCCATTCGTATCGCCCCAGGGCGTCTTGAGTCGTTGGCACAAACGATTCCGTCTGATGCCTCGTCAATTGTCTTAATCACTAACCCAGCCATCCAAAGCCTGATGGGCGAGCGCGTGACCCAAGTGTTGGCGCAAACGGGCAAGCGCCTTGTGCCGGTGCTGTTGCCCGATGGCGAAGCCTATAAAACGCTAGACACGCTGAACTTGATTTTTGATGCCATGCTTGGCGCACAACTTGATCGGCGCACGGTGATCGTTGCCTTAGGTGGTGGCGTGATTGGTGACATGGCAGGGTTTGCTGCCGCAGTCTATCAACGCGGCGTGCGGTTTGTGCAAGTGCCCACTACCTTGCTGTCGCAAGTCGATTCGTCTGTTGGCGGCAAAACAGCGGTGAATCATCCGTTGGGCAAAAACATGATCGGGGCATTTTATCAGCCGCTCGCCGTCGAGATCGATACCAGCGTACTTAACACGCTGCCCGATCGCGAGATGTCTGCTGGCTTAGCCGAAGTGATCAAGTACGGTTTGATTCTTGACCCAGAATTTTTTGAGTGGTGCGAAAAAAATGTAGCGGGCTTGCGTGCGCGTGACCCCGAACTCTTGGCGCTCGCGATTCGTCGCTCGTGCGAATTTAAAGCCTGGGTCGTCTCAAAAGACGAGCGCGAAACCGGCTTGCGTGCGATCTTAAATTTGGGCCACACGTTCGGTCATGCGATCGAAGCGGGCCTGGGGTATGGCGAGTGGTTACATGGCGAAGCGGTGGGCTGCGGTCTGGTGATGGCTGCTGATTTATCGGCAGAGCTGTTCGGGTTTTCGCAGGTTGATGTGCAACGGGTACGCGCCTTGGTACGCGCGATTGGTTGCCCGATACTTGGGCCACGCCTTGGCGGCGTTGAGCACTGGATGCAACTGATGCGTGGCGACAAAAAAACCGAAGCAGGTGAAATTAATTTTATTTTGATGCCAAAAATTGGCGAAACGATTCGCCGTGCAGCACCCGCCGAGTTGGTGGCGCAAGTGATTTTGCGTAATACAGCCTAATACAGAGTTTGACTGAACGGTTGAAGCGCTTTGCAGCAACGCGGTTGCCTCTTGGCGAAGATTAGGTGTTTGCAACTGAGCGCCGATCAGCGAGCGTCAAACTGGTTGACATCGAGTGCTCAACCGTCAACCTGGGACAACATACGATGAGTGAACTTGCTGTCTACGCGTCTAAAGCAGAGCAAAGCCAGGGTCGCCGGCATCAAGAGCCTGCGCCCTCTAATCGTAGCGAGTTTCAGCGCGATCGTGATCGCATTGTGCACGCAGGTGCTTTCAGACGGCTCGAATATAAAACGCAAGTTTTTATCAATCACGAAGGCGATCTGTTTCGTACGCGGCTGACCCACTCTCTTGAGGTGGCACAGATCGCGCGCGTGCTGGCCCGCAGTTTGCGCTTAAGTGAAGACTTAACTGAGGCGATCGCCCTCGCCCATGATTTGGGCCACACACCTTTTGGTCATGCGGGCCAAGATGAACTGAACGCCTGCATGCGAGAGTTTGCCCCAGAGGCGGGTGGGTTTGAACATAATCTGCAAAGTCTGCGCGTGGTCGATGAGCTTGAAGAGCGTTACGCGGCGTTTAATGGCCTCAACCTTTGCTTTGAAACGCGCGAAGGGATTTTGAAGCATTGTTCGCTCACGCACGCAAAACGTCTAGGCGATGTCGGACAGCGCTTTATTGACCGCACTCAACCCTCGCTTGAAGCGCAGCTGGCGAATCTGGCCGATGAAATCGCTTACAACAATCACGATATTGATGACGGTTTGCGCTCAGGGTTACTGACGCTTGAGCAATTACAAACGGTGCCGATTTTTGCACGTCACTATGCCCAAGTCTTAAAGGCGTGGCCTAATCTGGCTACGCGACGCGTCGTGTCAGAAACGATTCGCAGCATGATCAACACCTTGATCACCGATGTGACGCAAACCACTTCAACCAAGCTGGCGCAGGCTCAGCCCGCTGACGCCCAAGCCGCTCGGCGCTGTGGCCCGCTCGTGGCGTTTTCAAGCGATGTTAGGCACGAGGCCGATGCACTTAAAAAATTCTTGTTTGAAAATTTGTATCGCCACTATAAAGTGATGCGTATGACCAACAAGGCGCGGCGAATCGTGCGCGAGTTATTTAGTGCGTTTGTGCAAGAGTCGCGTTTGTTACCGCCTGATTACTGGCATGATGATAAAACTGTTCAAGCGCGCGCGATTTCGGATTACATTGCAGGAATGACCGACCGGTATGCGATTCGCGAGCACCATCGCTTGTTTCGGATGGGCGACCAGTTTGATTAGTACAAACGTTGAGCGCGCGTCTCGATCGATGCTAGGATGCAGAGGTGGCGCGTTCGCCGAGTTCAGTCAGTGCACAGTACAGAGAGGATCACGTGAAACACTTTAACCCGATCACTAGTCGTCAATATTCACAGTGTGGGCGCGCGAGCTTGCTCGCGCTGGCCTTGGTTGTACTGACGGGCCTCACCGCCTGTTCGCAACGTGCGGCGCCGATTGGTAATGTTGGCAGTGGTTCAAACGAGAGTGGTCCCGTGGCAATGGCGATGCCGATCGCAGCACCCGGCGATTTTTCTGGCTCGTCCGTGCCGGGCACACCGTTAGTCGAAAACGCGCCAACACCTTTTGCGACGCCAGTGACTCAGCCCCGACCCGAGCCAAGCGGCTCAGCTGTGATCGTCTCTGGCGGCCCGGCCAACTTGGGTGAGCTTAAACTCTCGCTCGTTCAAACCTGCACCCCGACCCGGTCGGGCAATACTTGCAATCTGGTGTTTGTTGAGGCCCGCGCAGGGCAAGATCCAGCGGCGCTGACGCGTGATTATTTCAGTCGAACCGGTGGCGAAGCCGCGCCGCGCGTCACCGTCGAAAGTGCCTGCTCACCGGGCTGGGTAGCGTCAGTGGTCTCGCAACAGGGCTCCGTGCAAAGCGGTGGCACCTTACGCGCTTACGCCGCCGTGTGTGGCCATCCTAATGCAAACAGTGCCTTGACGGCAGCGTTCAACATTTGTGACGGCCGCACACAAGGCGGTTGCAGAAAGTCTAGCCAAGTGACCGTGCTGTGGGGGCGTTGGTCAGCAGACCAACCGGGCGCTGGCACTGGCGAGCCAGGCAAACCGCTTGATGCGTCTGGCTTAAGTGGTGGGCTGCGTTGCGAGTCAAGGTTACCCTTGTTTGAGTCGGCACGCTGCGGCAGCAACGCCGCTTCGCAATTAAGGTTTTTTGGTTTGCCGTAACGTGCCGTAGCG
>CAMCII010000233.1 GCA_945874505.1 Bordetella parapertussis
CACGTACCGATAGCGGATGCAAGCGCATTCTAAAATAGCGACCTGCTAAAGACTCACCCGCTTGCCGAAAGGTATCCATGCGGGCACTGCCAGTAATTAATAATGACTGCCCTGGCGCGCGACCGTCGTACGCCCCTTTCAACCAGGCTTTCCAGTCACGCATTTTGTGAATTTCGTTAAAGACCAGCAACGGCGCACTTTGACGCCAACTCTGTGCCAAAAGCACGGCACGATGCGCTGGTACATCAAAATTTAGGTATTGCCCGCCATCAAACTCACTGAGCAATTGCTGGCTTATGTTTTTTTTACCGACCCGCCTAGGGCCTGTCAGCATCACCATTTTCTTTTGAAGGTCTTGGCGAATTTGAGAATCTAGATAGCGTTTCATACGACAACTTCACATCAAAATATCAAAAAGTCGCGACTTTTTGATAAGGTGGCTCATAAAAGTCGCAATATTACATATTGCATAAAGCTTAGAGCCTAATTCATAAGGCGTACTTCGGTGCCTCATCAGACGAGACAGCACCCCGCGTACACTCGATAGTCAAACAGATTGGCTACGTGCCAAAGGCCGTTCACATGACTACCACTCGCAACCCAACTAACAATTTTGAACACTTAACACCCCAACAACAAGCCGCCTACGGTGCCATCTTTGGTGCACTGGCCGCTGATGCAGCAGGTGCCACGCTTGAGTTTTTGCGACGCAACCCTACCCAAACAGAAGTCGACGAGGCTTTACAAATGGTGGGCGGCGGCGTGTTACGTACAGCGCCAGGCCAAATCACCGATGACGGTGAATTAACACTTGCGTCGCTGCACGCTCTGACTGGGCAGCAAACGTTTGTAACGGACCGCGTTGCTGACGCCTACGTTGCATGGGCCCAATCAAACCCCTTTGATATTGGCAGCACCACCGCCAACGCGCTGCTTTACCCTTCGCATCGAACCAGCTCAGGGCTAGGCAACAGCGTACTAAACGCAGCGCGCGCAAATAACATGCAATCAAAAGCCAACGGCGCCCTCATGCGGGCCACCGCCTTAGCGGTGTGGTCAACCCGCGTGTCGCTTACCGAGGCGATCGACGCCGCCAAGCTAGACTGCCAACTGACCCACCCTAACCTGTCATGCCAATACGCCAATTCGGCTTATGTTGCGGCGATCAGGCACCTAATCATGCAGCCCAGTGATCGCGCAGGCGCGCTTCAAGCCGCAGCACAAACGCTTGAAGACAAAGCCGCCTCAGAGGTCAAGGGTTGGTTTGAACATGCCTTAGCCGACGGCGATGTACCCTGTCATCCCCTCGCCGGCTTTGTAAAAATCGCCTTCACGCTAGCCTTCAAGCACCTTGCAAAAGGCTCGACCTACCAAACCGCAATCACCAAGAGCTTGCTTGGCGGTGGCGATACCGATACCAACGCCTGCATTGTGGGTGGATTGGTTGGGGCACTGCATGGTGTGTCGAGCATCCCAAGCGTGATGACACAGGCGCTATTGACCTGTGACACTCAAGTTGGGCGGCCTAGGCCTGAGGTTTACTCGACGCGTGAACTAGGGCGCTTAACAAACGAGTTGATTGAGAAGCGTTAGCCAATCACATACTCAGCTTGAGATGCTAGGTCAAGGCCTTGATTTTTATTAAAACCGATGATTAATTTCGGCTTGCTTCAAGATCTCATTGGCCGTATGGCGCGAGTCGCAGTTAGTAGATACCGTCAACGATTTGGATCCTTTCGCCCATGTTTGATGCGAACCCTTTTGCCTCACCAACAAAAACCCATGCAGCGCTAGCAGCGCGATTACCTTCTTGTAAAAACCCCTCATGCGTGAATAATTGTTCCATCCCAAGCCGCCTTGGCGGAGCGTTTGAGTGGCTGATGTAGAGCGTGCTCAATCAGCATATCCGCACAATCATGAACACTTAACATTAGTTCTTCGAGGTTGGGGGCCTCAGCGATTAACCCGGCCAGATCTTTACTTGTCGCGATATAGACGTTGGCCTCGTGATCTTGCATGACCTGAATTCTGATCAACAAGGGGACGCCTAGACGGGCAGCTAGTTTCCAGAACGGAAGACCTACTCGATACATTTTTATCCCTCGGTCATCAACGATTGACTTAAAACCAAAAAATTTTCGCAAATTATCAAAGTAAACATT
Organism: Bordetella parapertussis; assembly: GCA_945874505.1. Lineage (GTDB taxonomy): Bacteria > Pseudomonadota > Gammaproteobacteria > Burkholderiales > Burkholderiaceae_B > Zwartia > Zwartia parapertussis_J. The sequence continues at coordinate 2,163 of CAMCII010000233.1, forward strand.
CGCGACTTGCATAACGCAACAGCCGATCGGCGTATTTAGTTGATCTTAGTTTAACCAATATTATGGCGATTTATATCGAGAAAAGTGTTGCAATAACGCCAGTTTGGTAACTGATTTGTTAGCAAATGCAACACTTTTCAGAAAGCTCACGTTACCCCTGCGCCTGCGGTTAACCTCACCACAAGCCTACCCTTCCCCTTCTTGAAGAATTTCATTTTCACGCTGCTCAAACTCTTCGAGCGTCATCGTCTCCCACTTGCCTTGGTGGGCACGTAACATGCTCATAAAAAACGGGGTGATGTCAGCCAGCGGAGTGGTTGCGTAAATGTAATCGCAGAGGCTACGAAAACGGCGTTGAGTCTGGCGTTGAGAGCGTTTCATACGAACCTATCCTTTAAATTATTTTGTTGAGCAGAGCGGTCACAAGCGGTATCACTGACGCCGCAACAGCAATGACCTTCATCGCTGCCTGAACGTGAACTCAGTGGGGTCGGGTCGACTACCCGCATGTCGGCTTTGCGACAGGATGACTTTTTTAAGTTGCTCTAGTGTCAGCTCAACAAGGCAAGCATGGTAGTTAACATATGGCGTCGGAGCCACTGGTAGCGACGCTTGAAACTTACACCACGCCTCTCGGTATCTAAGCCATTGATCATGTGCAAACCAGACCAGATTGATTTGCTCTCGAGAAGACTCTTTCAAGATTTGTCGCATCTCAACGTTTAAGCTGATCTCTAGCCTTTCTTGCTCGCCGATATAGCAGTCGCCCCATTGATTATTCTTGAAAGCGCCTAAGTCGACATCGCGCATGCAATCTTGAAATTGATCGGATTTTTGAACGGTTTGGGCTGTTGCACTGATTGGCAGAAGAAACAGCGCACTGAACCATAGAAAGAACAATCGAGAAAAGTATTGCTTCATGCCCTTGTAAAACCTTTACCTGAAAGTGAGTCTGTTGAAGCTATTATGTATAATGCCGCGACATTTTTTATCGCCGCGTGTAGACAAACATGCCAGAAGGTTTGTCCGCGAAGGGACTGACCGCATGACTAAGATCGATCAAACGTACTTCTGAACAGCCGCTCATCGAGCTGAAGGCGTCTGCCCCTACAGACTCCAGTCGTCACGCCTGAGGGTCTGTATAAACAAGCTCCAATCCTTCATACTCAACGTTCATAGACATCCCCCGGTATAAGGGGAGCACAGCATCAGACATCTCTAGAAATTGCTCAGTGCTTGCCACTGCAACTGAAGCGAAGTGACCCCGCTTACCTAGCTTTGCGCAGTAGGTTCCAATTTCTACGATGTTTTCGGGCACCGGGGCCTCGAGTAAAGGGTAACGAGCAGCCTTTACGACCACCCATTCTGGGCCGGTATCGCCGACAAACCATCGCCGGTGAAACGTTAGGGTTGCCTTGAGCGCTATTGACTTGCCGACCTTCGTCTTTTAGGCGATCTCTGACTATCTGAACCGCAAAATCGTTCAGCTCCCAATCCGTCATGACAATGAGTTTGTCAGAAATGAAGTGAGGTGGATGCAGCAGTTGGCCGGTACGCAGGTCTTGCAACCCCCAGCCTGGCAAGTCGCACACCCAGCCGTTGCGAGTGTGTCGCATGGGCATGAGGCAGGCTTGCCCTTTGCAGCCGTCCGCAATCGACAATAGCCCCTCACGCGAGCTTGGGCCAACGACAATGTCCTCAACGTCTTCTACTCTGATGTAAAAGAGCTCGTTACCTAGTCTAAAAGACAAATGCTCCAAAATTGGAAAATTAAGATCAGCCTTCAACCAGCTGTTTAATTCGCCACCGGCACAATCTTGAATATGCAGACCAGCTGCCTGCCAACATGCTGCGAATTCAGGGCCAAATTCTTGATCAGGTAGTGCGTACATGGTGGGCGACCTCCGATTTTTATCATCCGCTCGTTGGATTAAACGCCTGATACATACAACTGTAAAACCTAGCTCAGCCTCGAGCTAATTTTGTTAGAAACATGGACTAAGTGTGATTCACTTATCGGTCAGTTTGAGTTGAGTACAAGCGGTATGCGGACTTTGGTGGCTCACTGCATGAGACTGCCTCTCTTCGACAAAGAAGCCATCACCCTCTCTACATAATTTTCGACGGCTATCAGGCACAGCAAATTCAGACCACTCAAGCCTTGCTCTTGAAGAGCGCTTGCGGTGCTAGCGAGATTAAAGCGATGCTACGCGAGTTAGTAATTTAGAGATGCTGCTGCGGTCGAAACCTGTTGGTGCGTACTCGGTTAGCCAAGGGTGACTATAGTCTGCGTAAATGATTTCTTGCTTAATCTCTTGGGTGAGTTGCTTTCGATCAAAAGTAAACACATATTCTGTTGATTCCGTAAGCCATTCGATATGACTTTTAAAACTCACCCTGCTAAGGGGCCGTCTTAACCGCCAAGTAATCGTGTCTTTGCTAACTAAAACTTTCACGCCTTCAATATCGGCACAGCCTGCACTACCACAACTACAGGTAAAAATTGAATATTCACCAGCAGCTTTTAGGCTACGCACCAGTTCAAAGATGTCAATTGGATGTGGTTCATCAAGGTGCTCATCATCAATCCAAATTTCTGTTGTCACAATATTGCGACGGTCAGCTGGTTTTATAAACTTTAAATCAAATTCACTAATTAACGACGGCGTTATAGCCATGATTACTCCTCTCTTCGTTTTAATTGAGATAGTCTGATTTAAAAAGCGAGGTTGTTAAAGAGCGCTGGAGCCAGAAATGCAAAAAGCCCCTTCAAGAGAGGCCTTTAGTGGTTTAGTTGTCTGGTAACAGACCACATCCGCTATACGCGTAAGCACCTTTGCCCAGTAGGCAGGTTGCTGTGGGCTTTCGCCCCCTCTTAATGTAGACATTATTTTAGCGGTAACTCAGTGCAATGTACAGAAAACAATTAAGCCTATCAAGAAAGACCTGTTTGACCGGATCACTGACACGAGACTGAAACTCGCTAGCGCACCGATCGATGCCTATTGGGCAGATAAGTAATCGCTCACGAATTTTTTAAGATTTCTTGGATTGCCGCAATTTGTGCTTGCATACCAAAACCGCGACCTGCAAATCCCAAGCCAACGTTAGAAGGCACACCTACACAGCGCGCGATCGCGCTGATCAGCGAGGCATAACTCACGCCAATCATTTCGCTCACAAGCTCTCCTTTTCGATGGTACTGATAGCCGTCGCTAGAATGAAAAGTATCAATCAGCGGAAATATAAAAGCTACCGGAAACCCCATATCAAGGAGATCATTTGGATTGTCATAGATATCTTCGTGATGCCCATCAAAGTCAAACACTTCTAGTGCATACAAGATTTGATGTTTTATATTCATGTGCTCTCAGCTCCGCGCATACGTTTTTCACACTCGCTCATCCAACCGCAACACCCTAGCATGCAGCCCTAACTCTTGAAGAAAAGCGATTTCTTCGGTCTGATCCGGCTTAAGAGGTTCTTCGGGCTTTTTCACTTCTACAAACCGAGCGATGGCGGCCTTGCCAGTACTATCCTCGATGGCATATAAAAATAGATCGGGCGTGCCAAACCGATCTTGCCTCGCAGGGTCATTATGGCGTTCGATCAGTTGCTCAAGCCTCAAAGCACCGCACACTTCAAACAAGGCATACAAGACGCTAGCCCCAGTCAATGTAGCAAACGCAGCACGCAAAGCCTCTCTGCCTACCTCAATCGCGACTTCGATATCCTGGATCGACAGTCGTTGCCATTGCTTAGGATTATCACCAAACACCGTGGGTAATGTTCGCCAGATATTAGGGCCAAGCCTTGAGCCACTAAACGTGAACCCCGCGAAAACACGACGACGCCAGCGATGAAGCACGACAGACTCGGCCACTTTTTTATCCGTCCCACCACCCTTTGGGTCAACGAGGTAAAACACACGATTGCCCCGTAATTCTCTGCCATACACGATATGGCTAATACGCAAAGACGGGAGTCTTTGGTGCTCGGGGTCATTTAACCTAGATTTTTTAGAGTTTTTTTGCATAGTTTTTCAGATTCTAAGGCTCTGACGAAGAAGCCCCCTGTGTCAGACTACATGTCGTGTAGTTTTTTTTGAAATAAGTTAGCAGTTGTCCTCGGCAGTGCGTTTTTTGTACCGTTTTCATTTTTCAACAGTTGTGCCCCGAATCAGGAGCCGAGCGTTGCAGGTGGAGCGAA
>CAMCII010000234.1 GCA_945874505.1 Bordetella parapertussis
CTAAAGTCAACGCCCATTTCAAGGATGTAATCGGTTTCTTCATCAATGACGGATTCAGGTAAACGAAAACGTGGAATCTGTGAGCGAATGAAACCGCCGGCTTTTGTCTCGCCGTCAAACACGGTGACCTGGTAGCCAAGCGGTAGAAGATCACGCGCAACAGTTAATGAGGCGGGGCCTGCACCCACGCAGGCAATTCGTTTGCCGTTTGGTGCGGCGATGCTAGGCATGCGACTTTTGATATCGCTTTTATTGTCAGCCGCGACACGTTTCAAGCGACAGATTGCAACGGGTTCTGGCTTTTCGCCATTATTTTCTTCGACGCGACCACGGCGGCAAGCGGGTTCGCACGGGCGATCACAGGTGCGACCCAGCACGCCCGGAAACACATTAGAGACCCAATTAATCATATAGGCGTCGGTGTAGCGACCTTGCCCGATTAAGCGGATGTATTCAGGAACGGGGGTATGAGCAGGGCATGCGTACTGGCAGTCAACAACCTTGTGAAAATAGGTTGGGTCCGTCAAATTTGTCGGTTGCAAAACGAATCTCCTGTCCGCCGAAGCGTATTTTTTTGATTGACTCTAAGCCTAGACTCAGTCGATTGATTTGAGTCAAGACTTGATCATTAGAATACCGTTAATACGCATAGTCTAATGTGAGGCGGCGATTCTTGCACGTTGATATTGATGGCTTGCTGCTTGCGTTGAGATTCTTTGAATGTTGGATTAATTCTGCTCAATTTTGTTGCGCTGCCGCAAAGGTGACTGTGAGGCATCAAGCTCTGTTAATCTTCGAAAAAGAAGTCTTTGACCAATTGAACTCAACCCCCAAAACATATGAAACGAGACAACACTTCAGCCCAATACTCAATCACAAGACGAATGCTTGTTTTAGCGTTCGCAACGGCGTCTGCCCTGAGCGGCGCTGTGGTTCAGGCGCAAATGCCGAATAAACCAATTACGCTCATTGTGCCGTTTGCGGCCGGTGGCAATCTTGACATTATTGGACGTTTGATTGCTCCGGGTCTGGCCAAAGAGCTGGGGCAATCTGTTGTTGTACAAAATAAGCCTGGGGCAGGGGGCGTAGTTGGTGCGACCGAGGTATCTCGTGCTGAGGCCGATGGGACGGTGTTGCTGGTGAGTACGCCTAACGCCATCACCGTTGCGCCCAAGATGGTACAGACACAGTACACACTTGAGAGCTTTGCCGCAGTCGGATTGATCTCTTCAACGTCTTTGCTACTGGTCACACGCACTGATCAGAATAAGTTTCAGGATTTTGCGAGTTTTATTGCCTACGCAAAAGCGAACCCAGGCAAGGTTAGTATTGCCAACGCAGGGATTGGCACTTCAAATCATATTGCCATCATGCAACTGCAGATTATGGCGGGTATCGAGCTCAATGTGATCACCTATAAGGGGTCGGGGCCCTCTAATATCGATTTGTTAGGTGGGCAAGTCGACGTCAGCATCGATCAGTTGTCTAGCGCAATTGTGTATCTTAAATCTGGACGTACGCGTGCCATGATGGTGGTGGCTGCAGAGCGCGATCCCTTGGTACCCGATGTGCCTAGCGCGAAAGAACTGGGTTTGCCGCAGCTTGAAGTCAGCACGACGGCAGGATTGTTAGCACCTGGCAAGACACCAGCGGCAACGCTCGCGCTCTTGAACGCGGCGCTGAACAAGACCTTGGCCGATCCTAAGCTACAAGAGCAATTTACGCGCGCAGCCAGCCGGGCACGGCCCGGTGCAGCTGCCGTTTTTACAACGTTGATGCAAACCGAAGATAAGACCGCAGCGGCGTTAGCCGCGTCAGGAAAACTCAAAGTCGAGTAAAAGGCTGAGTCGGTCTCGTCCGCGCTCTTGCCCCCGCCCTGAACGGCGAGGTTTGACGCGCAAATGAACAAGGCAGCCATTAGTCTGACTGAGTCAGACTAGTATCCGAGTCGATCTAGTAGCCGAGTTGTCGATTGATCTTGTTATCAAGCTGCCCTGTTGTGGTGAGCTTGGCAAAATTGGCAAACCAGCAATCCAGCACGCGCTGTACATAGTCGGGTGCGTCACACGAGATATGGGGTGTGACGATGAGATTAGGCGTTGTCCAAAGAGGTGAGCCCGGCTCAAGTGGCTCTTTATCAAAGACATCCAAGATTGCGCCGTCGAGCTGTTTGCGCTCAAGATGCTTGACCACAGCAGCGTAATCGACAATCGGTGAGCGTCCAATATTGATCAAGCCCGCGCCTTTTGGTAATGATGCAATTCTGGCGTCAGTGATTAAGCCTCGTGTATCTGCCGTGAGGGGCGCAGCAACAATCAAATAGTCAGTACGAGACAAAACGCTGTCTAGCTGATTCACACTAATGGTTTCGTCAGCAAGCGGTTGCGCCGCGCCCGAGCGTGTGACAGCGATCACCTTCATACCAAGCCGTTTCGCACCTAAGCCAGCGGCACGACCAACGTCTCCGAAGCCAATCACCGTGGCTGTTTGACCGCGGATATTGAACTCATGAATCATGTCCCAAATCTGTTTGGTTTGATTCGCCAGAATTTGAGGCATTTTGTTATGCAACATCAACAAAGCCATGCTGATGAAGTCTTCTGTCTTGTCGCCGTGGATGCCGCTGCTGTTGGTGATTGTGATTTGTTCGGGCAACCAGTCAAGTGGTAGCAGGTGATCCACACCCGCACCTGTCGTGTGAATCCACTTTAGTTTTTTTGCTGCAATGATTTTTGGACGATCGATTGGACCGGCAAGCAGCGCGTCAGCGTCTTGCAAGGCTTTCTCTAAAATATCGCCATCCCAACCAACCGAGACGTCGACTTGCTTGGCAAGCTCTGGATGGCGTGTCGCTGCTTGCATCCACTGCTCGTGTGTGAGATGAAATAGCTCGTTGCGTTGACGGCCGTTTTCTAAATGAAGTCTGAAGCGTGTTGACATAGTGATGTGTAAAAAATCGTTGTGTTGGCTAAATAAGATGAAAAGTCACGAGCGATCTCTGTGAGCTTTGCGCTTTTGTGTCTGCAGTCAATTGTTACAGCGTAACTCGAAAGCTGTTTTGGCGTAGAGATTCACATCTTTTGGTCTAGCGGTTCAGATCTTCTTATGCAGCCTTCTATATCCTCAGGCCTGAAGTTGTATATTAAGTGACTATGTTTGCGCGATTATTGCTGAGCTTGAATTGGCAAGACTTTTTGCCGAGTCCGAGCAGTCACGAAACGCGATCAAACGGTAAAGGTTGAGAATGCTAGGTGTAACTGACTATGGCGCGTTTGTTGTCGCCTTCACAATATTTTTGTTGATCCCCGGGCCCGGTAACCTGGTGTTAATTACGTCAACGAGCAAGGGCGGCTTGCGCGCCGGGCTCGCTGCAACAACGGGGATTGTGCTGGGCGACCAGATCTTGGCTTGGCTGGCCGTTGCGGGGGTTGCCGCAGTCTTAACGACCTACCCAGCGGCCTTTGCCGTTGTGCAGTGGGTGGGTGCGGTTTATCTTGCGTGGCTAGGCCTGAAAATGTTGCTAGCCAAGCCGGGTGCGGCACCGATTTTGAATATCAAACCCTACCATTACTTGCGCCAGGCATTTTTGATTACGCTCTTAAATCCAAAATCGATTGTTTTTTATATGGCTTTTTTCCCGCTGTTCATTGACCCGGTCCGGCAACAAGGTTTTTTGACGTTTGGTTTTTTGGCCTTCACGATTGCCGCACTTGCGTTTATCTATGGTGTGGTTGCAACGCTGTTGACGCACTTTTTTGCCGAGCGGATACGCCGTCATCCTAAAGCTGGGTTTTTACTTGAAAAGCTGGCGGGGCTGTGTCTGATTGGATTTGGTGTGCGGTTGGTGTTGACTCAATAAGGTACTGGTTTGCATACTGGGCTTGCGCTGAGGTCGAGTCAGCGAGGCTGATGCCCTTCGTCACTGTCCCCACCGCATGCGAGTTGCCTCTATATTTCTTTTGGCTATATAAGTGATGCCAATCAATCGTTGGGTAGGCTCTTGAGAGTTGCTATGATGGGATACACAGCTCGCGTACTGAGGACTGTTTGAGCGTTGGCTGGGTCACTGACTAAGATAAAAAAAATTTAAAGCTATTTATGGATGCGAGAGAAATACTACTGTGGTCTGGGCTGGTGATTGGTGTGCTGTTTGGGATGAATGGCCAGTGGTCGGGCTTTTGCTTAAATCGTGCCCTGAAAGAGGGTTGGGATTCAGGCGCGAAGCAAAAAGCACAGTCTTTTGCCTTGGCGCTAGTGGTGTCAATCCTCGGTGCCCAAACACTCTCGGCTTTTGAAATTATCGATTTAAGCACCTCAATTTACCGCGGCAACGGCGCTTCGTGGTTGTTGGTGATCGTAGGGGGCTTGATGTTTGGTTACGGCATGATGCTCGCCAACGGTTGTGGCGCGCGTGCGGTGGTGTTGCTTGGCCAGGGCAATCTCAGATCGTTTGTGGTGTTGTTGTGTTTAGGGATTTCAGCTTACATGACGTTGACAGGATTGTTAGCGCCCTTACGTCTGACACTCGCACAGGCGACGGCCTTGCCTGCTCACGGTTTGTTTGAGTTTGGTATTGCCACGCGTTCTGCCTTGATTGGCCTATTGTCAGTCGCCTTGCTGAGTTTTGTGTTTTGGCGAGGCGCAATTTTTAACCACAAGCGCGACTTGGTGAGCGGGGTAGTGGTGGGGGCGTTGATTATCGCTGGTTGGTGGGTCACGGGTTGGTTGGCTGTCGATGAATTTGAACCTGCTCCAAGCGTTTCGCTGACTTTCATTGCACCGATAGGTGAAACGATTCAATACACCATGATTGCGACCGGGGTGCGACTAGGTTTTGGTGTCACCGTTGTGGTTGGCGTAGTGCTAGGCTCTTTTGTGGCGGCGAGTTTGTCCAAGACTTTTCGTCTGCAAGGGTTCGCGACACCCGCGGATATGCTTCGGTACATGGGAGGAGGCACGTTAATGGGGATCGGTGGTGCGTTAGCGATGGGCTGTTCGATTGGCCAAGGGCTAACCGGCTTCTCGACCTTAACGTATACCTCGATGCTAGCGTTTGCCGCGATGATGCTTGGGGCGCGACTCGCTCTGCGTAAAGCGTAACTTGACCGACCGTTGGCGTTCTTCATTTGTCTGGTAGTGCGTGTTGAACCCCGCTTCAGCTATCGGTTCCTCCCTGAGACAACCTAAGGCTATTCGATCTTTTTCATAGCTAGCCTTAGACTATTCGAGCCTTCTCTGAACTAGCTCAAGACTATTTGGCCATCATCTGCGGCAACCAAAGCGCAATTTGTGGAAACATCACGATCGTCAAGAGCCCCAGCAGCATCACTAAAATAAATGGAACAGCGCCAGCCATGATGTCGGTCATGGTGACGTCTTTAGGCACGATTCCTTTCAGTACAAATAGGTTCAAGCCGACCGGTGGAGTGATCATTCCAATTTCTACCGTGATGGTGACGATGATGCCTAACCAAACGGGGTCATAGCCCAACTTGCTCAGCACCGGAAACGCCAAGGGGAGTGTGATCACCATCATCGAGGCTGGGTCCATCAAGCAGCCTAAAATTAAAAGTACGACGATATAAAGTGTAAGCACCATCCAAGGTTGCAGGTTGGCCGCTGTGACGGATTCGATCATGCCATGCGCGATTCCCAGGCGAGACACCACAAACCCAAAGAAGCTGCCGAAAACGATCAGCATCATCAGCATGGTGGTCGTCTGGGCGGTCGTGAGCAAAACCTTACTCAATCCGCCGTGGCGCATATCTGGGCGACGAATAGTTAAAAGCAGGGCACCCAAGGCACCGAGTGCTGCTGCCTCTGTAGTGGTGGCTAAGCCGCTGTAGATTGAACCCATGACGATTAAAAACAAAAGCATAACTGGCCAAATACCTGTCAACGAGCCAAAGCGTTCAGACCAAGTCACGCGGATGTTAAGCGGTTTGGCAGTGCCCTCGCGCATACTTTCTACTACGACATAGGTAATCATTAAAGCCGCCAGAAAAAGTCCTGGCACGATGCCTGCGATAAATAGTGAGCCGATTGAGGTTTCGGTCAAAATACCGTAAATCACCATCACAACGCTTGGAGGGATCAGGATGCCGAGGGTGCCGCCGGCTGCAACCACCCCCACCGCTATGCGCTTTGAGTGACCGTGTTTGAGCATTTCAGGGATTGAGGCATAGCCGATCGCAGCTGCGGTGGCTGGGCTCGAGCCTGAAATGGCGGCAAAAGCTGAGCATGCCACAATCGTGCTGACTGGCAGGGCACCCGGAACCCGGTTAAACCATTTTGTTGCTGCAAGATACGATCGTTCGGCAATGTCAGAATGCGAAACGACCCCCGCC
>CAMCII010000235.1 GCA_945874505.1 Bordetella parapertussis
ACTTTGTAACCGCGCGCGTGCGGCACTAGATCCCAAAGACTAAGGATAAAAGCTAAGGCGCTGTGCCCACATAAACTCAAACCGTTCAGGCAAAAAAAGACCACCCTCGAAAGGCTGGTCTTGTGCGGTTTGGTGGTGGGGTCGGGACCAACCTATAAACTTAGTCTCTGAGAGGGTTAGTGTGGCTGATAACGTTTATGTGAAGACGTATACAAGTGTTGCGCCTGCTGGTCGGATGGCGTTCGAAGTCGAGTAGCAATCTAAAGTTGATTAAATATTAGATTTTCAAAGCGTACCAATTTTGGTACAATAACTCATGGAGAAAAAAGCAACGCCAACCTTAGCAGCTCGTTTTTACAGGTCGGATGTCGGTGGCGAACCAGTGCGCGATTGGCTGAAGGCTTTGCCTGTCGCTGAGCGCAAGATCATTGGCGAAGACATAAAGACGGTGCAGTTCGGTTGGCCCTTGGGCATGCCATTGGTTGCACATCTCGAAAGTGGGATCTGGGAAGTACGTACGAGGTTAAGTACACGGATCGCGCGAGTGTTATTTGTGCTTGATAGAGACGTGATGGTTCGATTACATGGTTTCATCAAGAAAGAGCAGAAGACCCCAAAGCCAGAATTGGATTTGGCAAAAGAACGGCTCAAACTATTGAAGAGGCATAAATGAAAAATAAAAATATCGGTAGTGATTTTGATGACTTCCTCATGGATGAGGGCATGCTTGAGGAAGTGACTGCCGTGGCGGTCAAACGGGTGATCGCTTGGCAAATTGAGCAAGAAATGTCGGCTCAAAAGATGACCAAGACCGCTATGGCGAAAAAGATGCGAACCAGTCGTGCCTCACTCAATCGTTTGCTAGATGAGAACGATACCAGCCTGACTCTGACTACGTTGGCAGGGGCCGCCGCTGCTCTCGGTCGACGGATCAAACTTGAGTTAACGCCGGTCTGATTATTAGGGGTCAGTTCAAAACGCTGTACCCACATAAACTCAAACCGTTCAGGCAAAAAAAAGACCACCCTCGAAAGGCTGGTCTTGTGTGGTACGGTGGTGGGGCGGCAACCGAGCAAAAAGGTTGGTAGTGCAAGAGGTTAGGGCGGCTGATAACACCTATGGAATGATGGGGATTACAGCTGAAAATCAGGCAGTATTCGTTTTCCTAAGCGTGGGTTTGGCTCAGTCGATTATTGAGTTTTCATCCGGTTTTACCCTGTAAACACGTCAATTTAAGCTTGATAAAGGTTCCCTTTTGGAACCTTTTGCACTATAATGGGACTCCTCTTCTGGAGAATGCCATGTCCGTCAACGTCAAACTGTCTGAAAGCCTGGTTGATCAAGCTAAGAGCCACGCAAAGGTTCAGCATCGCTCTGTGCCAAAGCAAATCGAATATTGGTCCCAGATTGGCAAGATTGCCGAAGAAAACCCCGATCTGCCATTCTTCATGATCCGCGACATCCTGATCGCTGATCAGGAAGCGGTCGTTGGGGAATACGTATTTAGCTGATGCGCCTACTCGTCACTCCCTCGTTTGTGAGGGCAACAAAGAAACTGCATCCGCCGCAAAAGCTAGAGCTTGATGCGGCATTGCGTGCCATCAGCGCAGATCCCGTTGCAGGTGAGGCGAAGGTTGGTGACTTGGTGGGCATTCGTGTCTACAAGTTTCGGTTATCGAATCAGATGTATTTGTTGGCCTATCGGATTTTGGATGCAGAAAGCCTAAAACTTCTCACCCTTGGCTCTCACGAGAATTTTTACCGCGATTTGAAACGTATCGAAGACTGAGCCGTTGGCCTGGGATGCTGTTCAGGCAATTTTGTCGACCAATTATCGGGCCCGAGGCGGCCAGACGCGGATGAGGGTTGATTTCTTGCTCAAAGGAATCGTCTTTGGAAATGATGGTCGTGCCTTATCACCATTTCACTCGACCAAAAAGGGCGGACAATGCTATCGGTATTACATCCCGCAGCGAGATGTCAAAGAGTACGCGGGCGCATCGGGCCTGCCACGTATGCCGGCAGCAGAGCTTGAGTCTGCAGTGCTTGAACAATTACGAGGCCTTTTACGCTCAACTGAATTGCTGGCCGAGGTGTTGCCACATGCGATCAGCTTAGATCCAAGCTTGGACGAGGCTAAAGTCACGGTTGCGATGACGCGCCTTGACGAGATTTGGGATCAGCTATTTCCTGCCGAGCAAGCGCGCATTGTGCGCCTCTTGGTTGAACGAGTGATTGTTTCACCAACCGAGCTGGAGGTGCGGCTGCGCGCCAACGGGCTTGAGAAAATAGTTCTGGAATTGCAAGCCGATCGCCTGCAGGCCAAGAACGAGGAGGTCGCAGCATGAGCGGTTTACACATCCATAAAAATGGCACGCCGGAGGTCATTGAGTCGAGCGATGGCAGTCTAACGCTCTCGGTTCCCATTCAGTTCAAGCGACGCGCAGGTCGTAAGTTGATTACGCTGCCTAACGGAGAAGCGGGTGAGCCGAGGCCTTGGGGTATTGCCCCCACGGCGCTGCAACTGGCTTTAGCCAGAGGGCATCGCTGGCTTGCGATGTTGGAATCAGGGCAGGTGAGTTCTTTGCGAGAGATCGCGGCCCAGGAGGGCGTCGATAATAGTTACGTTAGTCGAATGATGAATTTGACGGTACTCGCGCCTGATATTGTTGAAGCGATTCTGGACGATGCGTTGCCGGATCATTTGACGCTATTTGATATCGCGGTGGACCCGCCGGCGCTTTGGGAGGGGCAGAGGCTGTTGATGATTACTATATGAAGCTTACAAGCCCACAAAAGAAAAAATCCCATTGCGAACGCAGGGGTTTTTCAGTTTCAGATGGTGGCCCGGGGCGGAATCGACCGGGGCTTGAGGATGTCCATCCTTATTGAAATCTTTGGCGAGCTAGCATTGCTTGGGTGATTTCTCGCTTGGGGTGGAGGACTCGACAAAGCTCTATTCGATCATCCAACACTCTGTAGTAAATCTGATGCGGAAATCGTTTCAAAGACCAAGATTTGATGCCTTCGATATCCAAATCAAGTGCGGTTCGTGGCGATCCAATGTTTGGGTGTCGACTTAGGCAAGCGTAAGCCTCATCCACCTCGGAAGCGAAATTTTGAGAAATTAAAGTTCCCGCATGTTCGCGGTAGTAATCAATCACATCGTCAGCATCCTCAATTGCATGACGGTGCGGCAGGATAGGCTTGGCTTTCAAGTTAAAACTCTCCGCGCGCACGAGCTCGGAGTCGCTCAAAGTAAGCTGGCGTAATTGGATCGCAGAGCGGTGAATTTAAGCCAGCAAGCAATTGCTCACGCAGCCATGCGCGGTCTTGTTGAAGCTGAAAGCTATTTGAGTCGTGATCGTCATTATCGTTCGCCTCACGGTTGTAAGGCTTTGGTTCTGATAAGGTATTGCGGGTATTGGGCAGTTGTAGTGACATGACTTTGGGCTCCTGAGCAGGCCCTCAATTCTGAATGTTTTTTGGCTAAAAGTCTGTTTCGATATGTAAGCAAAAAGTGCTAGACCGGCAATGCCACAATCGGTGGTGCAGCAAATCGTGCAATTACCTGAACTGGCGATGCCAGAGCTCAAGGCGTTGTGGCGCAAACTATTTTGCAGCGACACGCCAACGCCTAATCGACAGTTTTTGGAGCGACGCATCGCTCATAAGCTGCAGGAGCTTGAGTTCTGCAAAACGGACCAAGGTTTGCTTGACCGCAATAAACGTCGGATCGACGCGCTGATTAAAAACGGTAGGGCCACTATGCGTGAGGCGGCTTACAGACCGGTTGCAGGCACGATGCTCTCGCGCCTTTATCAGGGCAAGCAATATCACGTGATTGCCTCGCAAGACGGAACCTACGAGTTTGACGGCCGGCCCTACGAAAGCCTGTCAAAAATCGCCTTTGAAATTACTGGAACACGCTGGTCGGGGCCCTTATTTTTCGGCTTACGCGCCAGACCCGAGACAAAGACTTCGCCTAAAAAGGGAGTCCGAGCATGAGCGATACCTTTAAAAAGCGCGTGCGCTGTGCTGTCTACACGCGCAAATCGAGCGAAGAGGGTCTTGATCAGGAGTACAACTCGATCGATGCCCAGCGCGATGCAGGCCACGCCTACATTGCCAGTCAGCGAGCCGAGGGGTGGATCGCGGTTGCAGATGATTATGATGACCCGGCTTTTTCAGGTGGTCACATGGAGCGCCCGGCACTCAAGCGACTGATCGCAGACATTGAGGCCGGAAAAGTCGACGTGGTTGTTATCTACAAAATTGATCGCTTGACGCGTAGCCTCGCTGATTTTTCAAAGATGGTTGAGGTCTTTGAGCGGCAGGGCGTGTCCTTTGTCTCTGTCACTCAACAGTTCAATACCACCACCTCAATGGGCAGGCTCATGCTCAACGAGCTTTTGTCTTTTGCACAGTTTGAAAGAGAGGTCACCGGTGAGCGCATTCGGGACAAAATCGCTGCCAGCAAAAGGAAGGGCATGTGGATGGGTGGCGTGCCGCCCTTGGGGTACGACGTTGAAAATCGTCGACTGGTGCCCAATCCGAAAGAAGCAAAACTCATCCGGCAAATATTTGAACGGTTTGTTGAGCTGGGGTCAGGCACCAAACTGGTCAAAGAGCTTCAGTTAGACGGCGCAACCTCCAAAGCCTGGACCACCCAGGATGGGCGAGTCAGAGAGGGTAAGCCGATTGACAAGGGGCTGATCCATAAGCTGCTTCACAACCGAACCTACCTAGGTGAGTTACGCCATAAAGAACAGTGGTACCCGGCTGAGCATCTGCCCATCATTGATCGCAAGCTTTGGGATTCTGTTCAGGCGATTTTGTCGACCAATTATCGGGCCCGAGGCGCCCAGACACGGATGAGGGTTGATTTTCTGCTCAAGGGGATCGTCTTTGGAAATGATGGTCGTGCCTTGTCACCGTTTCACTCGACAAAAAAGGGCGGCCGATGCTACCGGTACTACATCCCGCAGCGAGATGTCAAAGAATACGCGGGCGCGTCAGGTTTGCCACGAATGCCGGCAGCAGAGCTTGAGTCTGCAGTGCTTGAACAATTACGAGGCTTGTTACGCTCACCTGAATTGCTGGCCGAGGTACTGCCACATGCGATCAGCTTAGATCCTAGTCTGGACGAGGCTAAAGCCACGGTTGCGATGACGCGCCTTGACGAGATTTGGGATCAGCTATTTCCTGCCGAGCAGGCTCGCATCGTGCGCCTCTTGGTCGAGCGCGTAATTGTGTCACCAACTGAGCTGGAGGTGCGTCTGCGCGCCAACGGGCTTGAGAAAATGGTTCTGGAATTGCAAGCCGACCGCCTGCAGGTCATGCACGAGGAGGTTGCAGTATGAGCGGTCTACACATTCATAAAAATGGCACGCCGGAAGTCATTGAATCCAGCGATGGACGTCTCACGCTCTCGGTGCCAATTCAGTTCAAGCGACGCGCAGGCCGTAAGCTGATTACGCTGCCCAACGGTGAATCGGGTGAACCGAGGCCTTGGGGTATCGCCCCCACGGCGCTGCAACTGGCTTTAGCCAGAGGGCATCGCTGGCTGGCAAT
The DNA here is from genome assembly GCA_945874505.1 of Bordetella parapertussis. Classification (GTDB taxonomy): domain Bacteria; phylum Pseudomonadota; class Gammaproteobacteria; order Burkholderiales; family Burkholderiaceae_B; genus Zwartia; species Zwartia parapertussis_J. The sequence goes on from CAMCII010000235.1 coordinate 5,575, forward strand.
GCTGGAATCAGGGCAGGTGAGTTCGTTGCGAGAGATCGCGGCTCAGGAGGGCGTCGACAATAGTTACGTCAGTCGCATGATGAATTTGACGGTGCTTGCGCCTGATATCGTTGAGGCGATTCTGGATGATACGCTGCCGGATCATTTGACGCTGTTTGATATTGCTGTGGATCCGCCTACGGCGTGGGATGAGCAGCGGCTAATCTTGAATGCGACAACCATTACTAAGGGGGCAATCAATAGTTATTTTTCATAGTCTAGAAACGCGAAGACATTTCGTGATCGACGATGGATGCCACGAATCGATGAGCCCCTTTCGGCTCTCAGTTGGATCTGCATAAATGATACGAACTGTGAACTTATCGAGTGTCAGCAACCATGTGGCATAGACGATACGTCCATTCACGTCGGCAAAATGGAGGTCTGAATAGCCCACTGAAGCGTTGGATAGGCCATGCGTAAGCGGAGAAATTGCTAGGTGAACCTTTGGATGTGCAACGGTGTTCAATATGGCTTGTGAGAAGCCAGTAATGTCAATGGACAGCGCATTCTCTGCGATTAGACAACCGAAGATCTTTACGAAGTAAAGATGCACATGAAGCATCGATTTTTTGACTGAACCTGGGAATACCTTGCCGAGGTCTATGCGTCCTCCAGAGTGGATATTAGTCTTAGTACGCAAGGCCGCGGAAAAACACTCCCAAGCGCGGTCAAATGGTTGAGTGTTCTGATTGTTGCAATGTTCACACAGGCGACCACCAGACTTCAATAG
>CAMCII010000236.1 GCA_945874505.1 Bordetella parapertussis
ACGATGTCGCGGTCAATGCCCACCCCAAACCCGGTGGCACCTTCTTCGATACGTGCTTCAACATAGCAAGCGGCGCGTGTATCTGTGCCGATACCAATCGCATGTTCGTGATAATCCATAATACGAACAGGTATCCCTAGGCAATCGACAAAGGCAGAAATCGCACCATCGCCCGCGCCTTTCAGTACACGGCGCACGCCGCTCACTTCAAATTCGGCTTCAATCGTAAAGAGCTTACCCTCGGCGGCACTAGGGTCGCCAGTGATGCTGTGCTTGATGAGCTTCCAGGGTTCGGTTTGTGCCAGATACTCGGTGTTGAAAATTGTATAGACGGCTTCGGCGGTGACCTCGCGACCGGTTTCGTCGGTGACGCGTTGAATCGCGCGACTGAACTCAATTTGCAAACGTCGTGGTAAGGCTAAGCCGTGTTCTTGTTCAAGCAGGTACGATACGCCACCCTTACCCGATTGGCTGTTGACCCGAATCACAGCGTCGTAGCTACGCCCCAAATCTGCTGGGTCGATTGGCAAGTATGGGACTTCCCAGATGGCATCGGCCTTTTGTACCGCAAAGCCTTTTTTGATCGCGTCTTGGTGCGAACCCGAAAAGGCGGTGAATACTAAGTCACCGGCATACGGATGACGTGGGTGCACAGGCAACTGATTGCAAAACTCAACGCAGCGGCGTACTTCGTCGATATCTGAAAAATCAAGACCGGGGTGAATGCCTTGGGTGTACAGGTTTAAGGCAAGCGTGACTAAATCAACGTTGCCGGTGCGCTCTCCGTTACCAAACAAACAACCTTCGACGCGATCGGCGCCAGCCATCAAGCCTAACTCTGCCGCTGCAACGGCAGTGCCACGATCGTTATGTGGATGCAAACTGACAATCACTGAATCACGCTTATGCAGATTGTTATGCATGTATTCGATTTGATCCGCATACATGCTTGGAGTGGTGGCCTCGATCGTCGCAGGCAAGTTATAGATAATTTTTTTCTGCGGCGTTGGTTTGTACAAAGCAGTCACGGCGTTGCAAACCTCAAGCGCGAAGTCGGGCTCAGTCGTACTGAACACTTCGGGCGAGTATTCATAGAGCCATTCAGTTTGCGGATACTTGGCCATGCAATCCATCACGCATTGCGTGCCCTCAAGTGCCACCTGCTTAACTTCTTGGCGGTTCATGTTGAAGACGATGCGGCGAAAGCCGGGTGCGCAAGCGTTATAGAGGTGGATCATGGCGCGCTTGGCGCCGGCGGCCGACTCAACGGTGCGCTCGATTAACTCAGGGCGGGCTTGGGTCAGGGCGATAATCGTGACATCGTCTGGGATCAGCTTGTCGTCGACCAACTTGCGCACAAAATCAAAATCCGTTTGGGAGGCCGATGGAAACCCAACCTCAATTTCTTTGAAGCCGATTTTGACCAGCAATTCAAAAAAGCGCAGTTTACGTTCAACGCTCATCGGTTCGATGAGTGACTGATTGCCATCACGCAGGTCGGTGCTCATCCAGATCGGTGGGTGAGTGATCTTTTTAGTGGGCCAGGTACGCTCTGAAAAATCGCGTTCAAAGGGCTTGAACGGGATGTATTTTGTTGCGGGATTCGAAAGCATGATTAACCTTAAATCTGTTTAAACGATGAGACGGTACGTACGACCTGTGTTCATCTATGGCGTAACACGCCAGGGTTTGGAGTAAATCTAAAAGTTTTTGAGGAAAGCTACAGCGGGGGTGGCGGTTGGTTGCCGGACTGCCACGGGCGCTAGGCCCGGCAACCGATCGCTAGTAGTAGCGATAGCAGCCCTAGAGCACCAGCACGGTTGCCAGACACGACTAAACCGCGACCTAAATTGGCCGAGCAGTGTGTTGGAGGGCAGGCGAAGCCTGTGGCAAGCGTGTTCATACCCTCTAGTCGAACATAAAATGGCTTGAAACGCAAGCGCGGCGGCCGCTTACGTGGTGCGTGTGAGGTACTGGAGTGCAACAGGGGTGCTGACTGAGTGCTGCGTGCGTGTCGTTTAAGTGGCAATTGAACGGGCAAGTACTTGTACTCAAATCAGGTTAGGCAAGCATGGTGGGTTCGCGCTGCCCGGCATCGTTGGCGGGTGGTAAAACTTGTGTTGGGGCGGGAGCGCTAGGGGTGCTGAGGGGCCGGCTTTGCAACGCCGACTGAAGCTCGGACTGCTGGGCCCGTGCCAAGGCGAGCTTTCGCGCCCGTCCACTGCTACGCTGAGTGAGTACGGTTTGTAAAACTCCAACAGTCACTGGTTGAGTTTGATCTTTCCAGACCCAATTCAAAATATCCAAGCCCTCTGGGCTGAGTTGAGCGCAGAGTTGGCGTACGTCACTGAGCGGCACGAGCGCGGCACGGCCGAGCTTCAGACTACTACGCAAGTAGCTAATCAGGCTGCTGATGGTGATCAAGATCAAGATCAGAATCACAAACCACCAGAAATATTTTTGGTACTGTATGACAAAGTCGATGACCGTTTTGCCAAGAATCTCAGACAGACCGGTCAGTTTGAGTGCAAAATCAAGCCAAGCTTTACCTGATTGCAGAATACGTTGTGCGCAATAAATCAGTAGGGCAATAGCCGCTAAAATGACCACTACACGCGTCAATAGGCGCGGTAGCGCCAGCCGCAACAGGATGCCGCCCAGTAACGGGGTGTCTTTTTGAAGCGGGGCAGTGCTAGGTCGATTCATCATGCAAAATATTGTACCTATGAGTCGCAATTTTCTCGAGCTTCGTCAGGGTCAACAGTTGACGCTGACCCCCGCACTGCAACAGTCGATCAAGCTGTTGCAGCTTTCAACGCTGGATCTTGAGGCCGAAGTTGCGCGGGCTTTGGCTGAAAACCCCCTCTTAGAGCAAGAGGGCACGCCATTGTACGAGCCGGGCGGTGTTGCGGCGAGTTTACGGGTCGGGCAAGAGAGCGCAGAACTTGGCTCGGCGCAAAGCAGCGTCGATCGTGGTCAGGACGCAACACCCGAGGCCAATACCGATTACGCCCCGGCCTCAGAGCGTGAGCCCGAGCGTGACAGAAGCGAACTTTCGTCAGAATCACGCGGTTCGCGCGACGATGACTTCACCGACCGCCCCGAGCCAGCTCGCGAAAGCAACCTGCGAGAGTATTTGCTTGAACAGTTAGGCCTGACACGTTTAAGCAAGCGCGATGCGGCGATTGTCGAGTTGTTGATCGATGAGCTCAATGATGATGGGTTTTTAGCATCGCCACTCGACGAAATTGCCAGCTGGATGAACCCAGAGCTCGGTCTGGATGAAGACGATTTTCGTTGTGCCTTAAAAATGCTTCAATCGTTTGATCCGCCCGGCGTGGGCGCCCGCGATCTAAGCGAATGCTTGGACTTACAGCTTCAGTTCGGCGACCCCCAGCGTCTTGAGGCTTTGCAAGACTCAGCGCTAGTTGCCTTGACGCGTACGGTGTGCCAGCATCATTTGGCTACCTTGGCAACCGGCAATATGCTCAAGCTGCGTGAGTTACTGCAATGCGATGCTGAGATGCTGCACCGCGCGCATGCGTTGATCGTTAAACTGAATCCTCGGCCCGCGAGTGCCTGGAACACACCCGCAGCAGACTTTGCCGTGCCCGATGTGCTGGTGCGAAAAACCCGCAAGGGCTGGGTGGTGTCACTCAATGAGTCAGTCATGCCCAAGCTCAGGGTCAATGCAATGTATGCCGAAGCCTTAGGCAGCCCGCGTAGCGGCGCGCATACGGCGCTGCATGGGCAGTTGCAAGAGGCGCGCTGGATGATTCGAAACGTGGCGCAGCGGTTTGAAACGATATTGAAAGTGTCGCAGGTGATCGTTGCGCATCAGCAAGCGTTTTTTTCAAGGGGTTGGGGGGCAGTCCGGCCGTTGACACTTAAAGACGTTGCTGCCGAAATCGGCATGCATGAGTCGACGATTTCGCGAGCCACCACGCAAAAATTCATATTGACGCCCCACGGTACGTTTGAACTGAAGCGATTCTTTAGCACAGGGCTCACGACCGAGGGCAAAGAGGCCACTTCGGCAACCGCGGTACAAACGCGCATTCAAATATTGATCACTAGCGAAGATCGCAAAAAACCACTGTCGGATAGTCAACTTGTGAGTTTGCTTGACCAAGCTGGGATCACGATTGCGCGGCGTACGGTGGCTAAATATCGAGAGCTGTTGCGTATTCCGACGGCGCCACTGCGCAAGTCGCAAGCGGGCGCACGTTAGTTGCCGGTGAGTTGTTCGTGTTGACGCGGTGGGCAGTCTGCCGTTTTACCCCAGGCATCGCTGGGCGCGCAGTATTTGTTGCGGGCGTTTTGTAGGCAGGTTGGGCGTTGAAAAAACCCCAACTTGCCACACTGTTCAAGCTCTTGTTTGAGTGACTGCTGCCACGAAATTACCGAAACGGTAATGCCAGGTGGTACCGGCGGCGCCGGGGGTCGTCTTGCAGAGTCAGAAGTGCCCGTCGAGTTTGCTGCGGGATCAGAGCGGTCGTTCGCATTTCGCGCTAAACGTTTGGCGTCTGCGGTTTCTGACCCTTCGCTGACCGCGCCCTCGTCATCCTCATCGTCACCTTCAACCTTCATGCGGTTGGGATCTGTTTCAAAGTCATCGGCCGAAATGGCCTCAATCGCCCACTCAATTGGATCGAGTTCGCGCGGTACGCCTAAGGTGCCATCAGTACGAGGCTGCGGTGGTTGCGCGGTGATTGGACGACCGAGGGCGTCGAATTTTAAGTTTTTGTGGTCTTTGTTAGCTACCGAAGCAACGGTATCGGGTGCGCGCGTCACCAGCCAATTGCCTAGTTGCACGCCGCCTTGCCATGAGGCAACCCCGGCAAGCATTAAAAAGACAATTAAGACACGCCAGGACATAAGGGATCTCTGAGGGGCGAGGATTAAACTTTATCGGCAAACACTTGACCGCCATGCTCACGCATGGCGTGAAAACGAATCGCCGGGTAGCGCTCTTCGGCGACGCGTAACTGAGCCGTGGAGCTCACTAAAAACGCCGGTGCTTCGACGACATCATAGGCGATGTTTGAGACGTTAGCATCGATGAATTTGCGCAGCTCTTTCGGGTCTTCGGCGGTGACCCAGCGAGCCATGTTGTAGCGCGAGGGCATCAGTCGCGCTTCGGCGCCGTACTCAGCTTGCAGGCGATGGGCGACGACTTCAAACTGCAGTTGGCCAACCGCGCCAAGCAGCAGCGCGCCGCCTGTCACCAACGGCCTGAATACCTGAATTGCCCCCTCTTCGCCAAGCTGCAACAGCCCAGTCCGAAGTTGCTTGGTGCGCAAGGGATCTTTGGTTTCGACCGCCTGAAAAAGCTCGGGTGCGAAAAAAGGTAACCCCGTAAAGTGCAAGGCTTCGCCTTCTGTCAAGACATCACCCAGATGCAAAATACCGTGATTGGGGATGCCAATCACATCGCCTGCGTAGGCTTCGTCAACGAGTTCGCGGCGTTGGGATAAGAACGACACCACGTTGTTGGGGCGAATCTCTTTGTTGTTGCGAGACACCTTAAGCCGCATGCCACGCTCAAATTTACCTGAACTGACGCGTACAAAGGCCACACGATCACGATGAGCCGGATCCATGTTGGCCTGTACTTTAAAGACCACGCCAGTGAACTTTGGCTCTTCGGGGTGTACCACGCGCTCAAGCGCTTGACGTGAGCCCGGTGGGGGCGCCTGATCGACAAGCGCATCGAGTACTTCTTGCACGCCAAAATTATTAATTGCAGAACCAAAAAACACGGGGGTTTGTTTGCCCGCTAAAAAGGCGGCAGGATCAAAGGTAGGCGCTGCCGCCTGGATAAGCTCGATCTCGCCTTTGGCTTGCTCAAAAGAGCTGCCAAAGCGCTTGGCAATTTCTGGGTTGTCGAGCCCGTCGATAAAGTCGTCACCCGTATCGTTGCGACGCTCTTGCCCAGATTTAAACAAACGCATGCGATCGCGTTGGATATCAAACACGCCGCCAAAGGCCTTGCCCATGCCGACGGGCCACGAAAACGGCACAGCATCCATGCCGATGTGTTGTTCGATTTCGGATAACAGTTCAAGTGGCTCGCGCACTTCGCGATCCATCTTGTTGATGAAGGTGATGATGGGGGTGTTGCGGGCACGGCAGACCTGCAGCAAACGGATGGTTTGTGGCTCGACTCCGTTGGCCGCATCAATCACCATTAAGGCCGCATCAACCGCGGTGAGTACACGATAGGTATCTTCAGAAAAATCTTGGTGGCCTGGGGTATCAAGCAGATTGATCACGCAATCGCGATATTCCATTTGCATCACAGAGGACGCGACCGAGATACCGCGCTGCTTTTCGATCTCCAT
>CAMCII010000237.1 GCA_945874505.1 Bordetella parapertussis
CATTGTGTTTTCACATATTTATCAGAGCAACCTGAGTCCGTCCGAAGTGGCGGGTTATCGATTTAGAGCAGGGCGAATTGGATTGGCTGTGGATAACTTTTTGACGGTTTTTTTCTTCAATGATTTCAACACTCAATCACCGAAATCTTTAGAAAGTTGCGTTTTCATAGATTTCTGCGAGGGCCTCGCACTCATTGAGTGCCCAGCAAGTGCATGGTTCAAATCAGCCCTACAAGCGTTGATCTGGGCTTCCAGCACCCAAAGTATTCGGGCGATGTAAACGATGCGCTGTAGGGCGTTTTATGCGTGGGTTTTTTAAGGAAGATGCAAACTGCGTTGCAAATCCAGCTTGGTTTTAGCGCTCAGTCGATGATTTTAAAAATCAAGTCTGCTAGCGGCTGTATGTTCCCAAGAAATGATTCCTGCATCACGGGGTAAAGCTCAGCTTGATCTAAAGCGGAGTAATCTAAGGAGTAGCCTGCGTGCTCAGCCAATTGAGAAATGAAGAGTCGTTGTACTCGGCCGTTACCTTCGCGAAACGGGTGGATAGCATTGATCTCTGACAAATAGTGAGCTAAACGGTTTGCAAAAACTTTAGGTTCTAAGTTGACCAAATATTTCTCTGCAGCGATAGCACTAAAAACGGTATTTGAGTAAGACTGGATATGGCGAACGTTGCAAAAACGACTTTCGCCCCTGATGATGTCCACGCTTCTAACTTCGCCGGCCCACTCGTAAACGTCTTGGAATAGGTACTGATGAATTTTGCAAAGATGCGCTAGATCGAAAGAACCTTCGACTGGGTTTTGCGTAAGTTCAAGAAGGCGAATGGCTGTAAAGTCACCTTCAAACTCATCAAGCTGGTTTTGATCAGTTATCCCAGCTTTGTTCTTGAGAATAGCAGTGCCTGGGATGCAATAGACATCATCCGCGTCGTAGCGCGACATATTTGGCCTTGACTTCGTTAAGCAAATCCGTGGTCGTTTTTTGCCCATCTACATAGGCCTGTAACGAGGGCTTGAGACTTTCGCTCGGACTGAGCTTTTCAATTCGCAGAGTAGCCAGCATATTGGCAACGTTTTTCTGGCGCGCAGACTGGTTTAGAGCTGGATTTGGCATGGCAAGACCCGTGTAATTTTGAGTCTATTTTAGCTTGTTAGGGCTTATTTGTCACTGGTTTTGGACCAGCTAAGAAGCTGAGTTCTGTGGGTTCTTTGCCACGACAGGTGCAGCCCGAATGGGTCCTACAGATCTAAAAAATTGGGCTGCGAAAAATCATGGTGAAGTACTTATCAAATCACCATGGTGATTTTTACTCGGTACCCGTCCAAGTTATTGGGTTACCAAATGACGGTTGTCCATTTGACTGTCTGAAACAAAACTGTAGTCATTCAATCATAGAAAGACGCAGCGATGAAAAAATTTGACCCGACGCAACTCAGCTATTTCACTGGAACTGAGAAGTACTACCGAATCAGTCGCAGGCACCTACTGACAGATGGCACCAAGTACTTGGTAGAAGAGGCCGAGTGTTTTTGGATGATGGATGCGATTGCCAGTCACCTAAGCGAGATTGGCACTGAGGACTGGTTCGTATTGATTCGTGTACAAGTCACTGGGGACCGGGCTGTGATGATCTACGAGGACGGCAACAGCCGAGAACATGCACGTCAGGAAATCCCTTACACAGACTTTCCTATGACGAGCATCACGCTTTATGCCTGTTGGAATCAGGAGAACTGGGTCATCATGATGCCGAGCGAGTATTGACCGAGTTTTCCGCAACCTAACTTTACGGGCTCTCTCGTGATAAAGCCTTAAGTCAATTTAGCAGCAGGTGCCTAGTGGTTCAGTTCACTGTAATCTTTAGTTTGGTCACTAGTTCCTTGAATACTTGGTTGTCACGCGCCATAGTGGCCTTGAAGCCAATATCGTCAGCATAGACGTAACCCAGATTCATTTTCTTTAGCGCGTTTTGCATTTCAGGCTCTTTGGCGATAACTGGAACAATAGCTTTTAAGGTCTTGACTACGTCAGCAGGCAATCCCTTGGGGCCCATGATGCCGCGCCAAGTTCCTATTGAAAGGTCAATGTTCCTCTCCTTTAGGGTAGGTGTACTTTTGAAATCGGCCAGGCGGTTGTCAGCCATTACTGCCAATATCTTTAATTTTCCGGCGCTCACATGAACTGAGACTTCAGCCGGGCTTGCAGTTACAGCGTCTAGGTTGCTCCCAAGTAACGAGAGAATTGAGGGGGCGGCACCTTGGAACGGAATACGATTAAATTTTGTTCCAGTCTTGTCTTCAAAAGCAGCAGCTGCCAGATCGTAGATTCCGCCATTGCCAGCTGTTCCCATCGACATTTTCCCTGGCTGCTTGCGGGCTGCTTCTATGAACTCCTCCACAGTGTTGTAGGGCGAGTCGGATCGCACAACTATCGCGGCTGGGTCTGCATTCAACTGCGCTATGGGAGTAACGTCTTGATAGGTAGCATTTAATAAATTTAGATGTGGGAGTATCACTATTTCCACTGTAGCTACAGCTAATGTGTAGCCATCCGGCTTGGCGTTCATCATGTACTGCCAACCGATACTGCCACTTGCACCTGCTCTGTTCATGACGATGACGCCTTTTGGTAGATGCTTTTGGGCTGCGACAGAAAATGCTCGTGCGAGAGCATCTGTTCCGCCGCCAGCTGCGAATGGAACAATAAGTTCGATCGGCCTTTCAGGGTAGTCGGAGGCTTGGGAAACAGGTGTCATTAGCAGGGATGCCGTTACAGCAAGACTTGCTACTAGGATGTGGCGGCGATGATTCAACATGGTTTTTGCTCCTATGAGTTTTAGTGGGAAAGGTAATGCGCCTTGCGGCAACTGAAAAATGTTGGTATTTTTAGACTTGCTTGGTGGTATTGAAGCTAGCGTATGAACTGGTCGACAAAATCATCACCAAGACCGTTTGCGCTGTAATGCTTGCGGCACATTTCGATCTTGGTAAAAACATCTTCATAGCCAGTCTGACGACCGAAAGGGTCTACGTAAATCATCGCGCCAGTAATATGAAATAGCGTGATCATTTCTGTAACGTTCTCTGGGACTACAAGCGTATGGGTTTCACCTGGTGGCTCAAAAACATAGCTGCCCTCCTTGGCCTGCCAGTCGTGCTCCAAGTAATGCCACTGGCCACGTAGCACATATCCATGTACAGGCGCAGGATGACGGTGTCGACTTAGCACACCGGACTTGCGCACGCGTAGTAAATTGACCCAGTACCCCTGAACTGTGTTCAAGCAAAGGGGACGAAACCACACGTTCTCCATTTGAGGTACCCAGACTCGCTCGTCCTCTGGGATAACGGCGTTTACGACCACCTCATTCGCAGCCTCTTTTGGAAACGGCAGTTGGTAGGGCATGCTTGACATATCGAGACCGCTCGCGCGGGCTGGTGATTCAAAAGATGTTGGAGTTTTAAGTTCGATCATTTTGTGTATTTGATTTAAAGTCGTTCATGAAATCAGGTAGCCGCCGTCCACTGGCAGAATTACCCCTGTGATGAAGTCGGCGGCATTTGAGCAAAGGAATAAGGTCGGCCCAACGATGTCTTCTGGCTTGCCCCAACGTGCCATTGGGGTTCTCGCCAGAACGGTGGCTGCTCGTGCCGGATCATCCTGTAACGCCTTTGTCAATGGAGTTGTAATCCAACCGGGTGCTACCGCATTGACCCGTATGCCCTTTGGAGCCCAAGCAATTGCAAGGCTCTTTGTTAGTTGTCCAATGCCGCCTTTACTAGCGCTGTAAGCAGGAACTAAACCGCCGCCAAAAAAGCTCAACATCGATGCAACATTGACCACGCATCCCCCCACTGATGCCAGCTTTTCATATGCGGCCATGGAGACTCGCATAGTCCCGCTCAGATTCACGTCCAGTACCTGCTGGAATACATCAAGGTTGTGCTCTTGCCCTCGGCAAATCATTCCTGCGGCATTGACAAGTACATCAATGCGATCAAGCTTGTTGAGTAATGATTCCACGCTGGTGTTGTCAGTCACGTCTAGGTCCGACACCTCTAGGCCTTCGAGCTCAGACGCGTGGGGTGCGGGCAAGCCAGCGACTATGACCGTTGCGCCTGCCCTGCGAAATCCTTGAGCAATAGCCAAGCCAATGCCACTGGTTCCTCCAGTGACAAGTACCATTCGCTTGCTGAAATCAAATTGCATGCTGTATGCCGTTAGTTAGGCTCGTGAATGGCTCATGCCGTCCTCACGCGTTGCGAGAATGGGCTCAGCACTGGCCCATTACCTGCAACAGTGGTGCGCCGAAATACGCGGCGATACCTCGCCATGTCATATGTCTCTGCCTTATGCAGAGTCGTACGGTTGTCCCACACAACGAGGTCACCTTTGCGCCATTTGTGAAAGTAGCAAAACTCGGGGCGTGAGATGTGTTCTATCAGCTCGTGGTGAAGGGCTTGTCCCTCATCCAGTGGCAGGCCACTGATTTCATTTCCAGCATTAGCAGTTATGTATAGTGATTTACGGTTGTCGGCATCCGGATGTATACGGACAAGTGGGTGACTCACTGGTGGAACAGTATCTTTTTCGAATTTAGATAAGGGGGGCAGCTCACGAAAAAGGCGACGACCATGCTCATAGGAATGCACCATATGAAGTGGCTCGATTAGAGCCTTCATCTCTGGTGTAAGCGCTTCATACGCTTGCACCATATTTGAGAAACCGGTGCGGCCACCAACAGCATCATCAGGCATTACTTCGATTCCATAAAGTAAAGATGCATAAGCAGGCACATAACGATAAGAACTGTCTGTGTGCCAAAAGGCGTTGACCTTCTGAAAGATTACTCGATGGTCGGTTTCGGGAAGAAGTTCGCCTTCAGCAGAGACGTTGGCAACGCTGTATACCGTTGGAGCAGCAACTGTTTTGTTCTCCTCCGGGAAGTCTTCCAAAGGACCCCAGCGCCGCGAGAATTCAATTTGTTGAGTTTCGGTCAGATCTTGGTCGCGAAAGCACAAGACACCGTATTTGTTTAACTCCTCTCGCAAGTGAGCAACCTCGGTCTCGTTTATTGGCCTAGACAGATCCATCCCAATTACCTCGGCACCCATGGCAGGGGCTAATCTACGGACTGAAACATCTTCTTTTGTTGCTAATGCGTTTGTCATTTAGGGCTCCACTAGTGCTATTGATATATTACTGGCATGCCAGTAATATTCCAGAATGATAAGTCCCTGATTTGTGTCAAGACTACTGGGATATACCCTGCTCTAAATTAAAAAATATGAGGAAGAAGTCCTGCTTCATATGAAAAAGGAACGGACTCATATGAAATGAAGCAGTAATAAGTGACATTAGGCCGTCTAAGCGGCAGCTGTCACTTTCTTTAGCAGTTGTCTGCCTAGGCGCCAGGTAGTGTGGCGTTAGCGAACTCGACGAGGTAGTCGATCAGTTGGTCGGAGGCAGTTGCAGACGCTGTCGTATCTCCGCTCGCAATTGCCTTAACAATCGACAAGTGCAATACCGCCGTTCGTTTGAACTGCTGATTATCTGAAAGGTGATAGAACCAGAAACGGCGAGATACCGCATGCAGCATTGAAGATATGTCGCAGGCAACTGAGTTTTTTGCCGCCTTGACAAGCCATTCATTTAACTCTGCGTCCATGCGCAGGAACTCCTTTACGTCGTTAGCCTTGATCGCATTTTGGGTCGCCACGATCAGTTTGGTCAAAACTTGCCTTTCGGAAGGGCTTGCGCGCTGAGCAGCGCTGCGCGAAATAAGTCTGTCTAACTCCCGTCTGGCTTCAAGTACTTCAAACTGCAAACGAACGTCGACAGAGGTAATCACCACTCCGCGCCGTGGAATAATTTGAACCAGATATTGCCTAGCAAGACGGTGTAGTGCCTCCCGTATTGGCGTAGTTCCAATTCCAAGCCGCTTGCTAAGAATCGCTTCTGAGACCGACTCTCCAGGTGCAAGTTCTAGCGTGATGATCATCTCTTCAAGACGCTCGTATGCTTCCTGAGTAAGCGTAGGTGAATTGACGCCAGTGTCAGCAGTGGAGACAGGCCGCGCACTTTTCGCAGATTTTTTTACGTCAACACTTAATGATTTTTTCATGTTTATATATGTTCCATACACATAAATTGCCTGCTTTGGTTTTTTTATAACTTAGCATTATTTTGAATATGCACCAAAAGAGAACGCTGGATCGTGCTGTTCGAAGAGACTAAGACCTTAGGAGAAAACCTCTGAGTTTGTATAACAATCCAATTATGGCCTCAGTTAAAAA
>CAMCII010000238.1 GCA_945874505.1 Bordetella parapertussis
CTCGTTTTTGTTGAGCTCGGGCATGCTATCCAAGTCAACCATTTCGCCGTCGACCCGTACGCGCACAAAACCTTGCGCCTGCAAACTCGCGCACTCATCCTCAAAACTGCCCTTACGCGTACGTGCCACGGGCGCCAAAATCGCCAAGCGCCGCTCGGCGGGCCAGGCCAGTACGGTATCGACCATTTGACTGACGTTTTGCGCGGCCAGGGGTAAGCCGTGTGACGGGCAATACGGCGTACCCACACGCGCAAACAGTAAGCGCAGATAGTCGTGGATTTCGGTGATCGTGCCTACTGTTGAGCGCGGATTGTGCCCCGCAGCCTTTTGTTCAATTGAAATCGCGGGCGATAGCCCCTCGATTAAATCGACGTCGGGCTTATCCATTAATTGCAAAAACTGGCGCGCATAGGCCGACAGACTTTCAACGTAGCGGCGTTGCCCCTCGGCATACAGCGTATCAAAGGCAAGCGACGATTTACCCGACCCCGACAAACCCGTCACCACCACCAGCTTGTGTCGAGGCAGGTCGAGTGACACGTTTTTGAGGTTATGAGTGCGAGCACCCCGAATACGGATTTCTTCCATGTGGCCTGTGGTGGTTTGGTGTATTTCAGCAACCGCTGCGTTTGCGCAGGGCAACTTGGTACTATAACGCCCTGAGGCTACCGTCGCGTACCCGCCCACCACTTTGAAACAAGAGTTTGATGCCTGACCCCCAGTCGTTGTCTTTGACCCCTATCGAGCGCCGCGCCAGTTTTGCGCTTGCAGGCTTGTTTGCAGCGCGCATGTTAGGGTTGTTTTTGCTGTTACCCGTGTTTGCGGTGGCGGCACTGGGTGTGGTCGGCGGTGATGATCCGGCGCGCGTTGGTCTGGCCTTAGGTATGTACGGCCTGACGCAGGCCTGTATGCAAATCCCCTTTGGTTTGGCGTCTGATCGTTGGGGGCGGCGGCCCGTGGTGTTAGCCGGGCTGTTGTTGTTTGTCTTGGGCAGTGTGATTTGCGCGCTGTCGAACGATATTTTCTGGATCACGATTGGTCGTGCCATTCAGGGCTCGGGGGCAATTTCAGCGGCAATTACCGCTTGGTTGGCCGATGCTACCCGACCCGAGGTGCGCACTCGCGCGATGGCAATGGTGGGTGGTTCGATTGGCTTGTCGTTTGCGCTGGCCTTGGTCGCGGCCCCTTTGATTGTGGGCGCCGGCGGCTTGTCAGGGCTGTTCTGGAGCATCGCTTTGTTAGGGGTGGTGTGCCTGGCGGTAGCTCGGTTTGTGGTGCCGGTTGTGCCCTTGGCGCCTAGGCCTGCACAGCCCGCTCGGGCGATGCAAGTATTCACTCACACTGATTTATTGCGTTTGAATTTTGGTGTGTTTTGTTTGCATTTAATCCAGGTGGCGATGTTTGTGGTGGTGCCACCCCTGTTTATCAAGCTAGGTGGCTTAAGCTCTGCCGAGCTCTGGAAGGTCTACCTGCCAGTGATTTTTGGCTCGTTTATTTTCATGGTACCGATGATTTTTGTGGCTGAAAAGAAGCGCGCACATCGTGCGATGCTGCGCCTAGCCGTCGCTGGTCTTGTCGTTGTGTTCGCCTTGTTACCGTGGGCAAGCCAAGGTTTTTACCTGTTAGCGGCAGGGTTGACTGCGTTTTTTGTGATGTTTAACGTGCTCGAAGCGCTGCAGCCGTCGCTGGTGTCGCGCGTCGCACCGCCCGAGCTCAAGGGCTTAGCTCTTGGTTTTTACAATACTGCCCAAGCCGCTGGCTTGTTTTTGGGCGGCAGTTTGGGTGGCGCGTTAGCCGTATGGGGTGGGGCCACCACCGTATTTTGGGCGGCCTGTGCGCTATCGGCACTTTGGTTGTTGGTGACCTGGGGCTTGCAGCCCCTGGGTCCTAAGCATTAATCAGCCCGAATCCCAGAAGCCTCAATCACCTTGGCCCAGCGCTCGCGATCGCTGATCAAAAACGCTTTGAACTCAGCGGGCGTGTCGCCGATTGGTGTAGCCCCTAAATCTTTCATGCGCTGAAGCACTTCAGGTTGCTGAAGCGCTAATTTCATCGCGCGATTCAGCGTGTTCACCACCGCCTCTGGCGTGCCCGCTGGGGCGAGCATACCGACCCAAGGCGCGGTCTGCTCAAAGTCTTTGAAACCCGATTGGTCCATTGTTGGCACACCCGGAAAATCTGGCAACGGTTTACCTGAGCCCACGGCTAACACTTTAAGGCGTTTATCCGCTACTAAATTGGCGATGCCGATCATGGGATAAAACATAAACGACACTCGGCCAGCCATTACCTCGGTCAGCGCTGGCGCGTTACCTCGAAACGGGACATGCAAGGTCTTAATGCCTGCAACCGTGCTCATTAAGGCGCCTGCTAAGTGCGCCGAACCACCATTGCCGGCTGAGCCATAACTCAAGGTGTCTGGCGCGCTTTTGGCCTTGGCGATCAGATCTGCCAGACTGTTGTAGGGGGCGTCATAGGCGGTCACGACCACCAAAGGTAAATTCGCTACCAGCGACACGGGGGCAAAATTACCTAGGGGCTCGTATTCAGCCTTTTCTTTCAGTAACAACGGGTTGACGTTGTGCGATAGCGACGCCAACAAAAGGGTGTAGCCGTCAGGCTTGGCCTTGGCCACTTCGCGCGTGCCGATAAGTGAGTTGGCCCCTGTGCGGTTTTCAACCACAACCGATTGCCCGAGCGTGCCCGTCATGTGTTGGGCCAAAATACGCCCGATTACATCGGTGGGGCCACCCGCCGCAAAACCGATGATGACCTTGATCGTTTGGTTTGGATAGGCTGCAGATTGTGCTGAAGCGGGGGCTGCAAAAACGCTTAGCGCACTGAGTAAAAGAGCAAAGCTAATTTTTTTCATTTTTCGACCGATCTATATTTTTAAACGCAAATGAAGGGAAACCTAAATTTTTCAGAGCCGTTACACAAACCTACGACACAAACCCACCGCTAAGTTTGCGTCGCGTATTGACTTCAACCTTTTAAGCAGCAAGCGGAAAATACCGATCCGCCATCACCTGACAGCGCTTGATAAAGCGATGTTCGTCGGGGGTGTAGTCGGCCACAGCGTTGTGAATCGTGCCCATGTTGTCCCACATCAGGACATCACCGACTGTCCAGAGGTGGCGATAGCGAAACTGCGGTTGCAACTGATGCTCAAACAAAAAGTTTAGGATCTCGTCGCTTTCTTTTTCGGGCAACTCGTTAATCCGCATGGCATAGCCAGGGTTGGCATACAGAATTTTTTCGCCCGTAATGGGGTGCGTCAAAAAGATGGGATGCGATACCGGTGGCTTGGCTTTTAGTTGCGCCTCAGTCAGCGGTGGGCGCGTACAGCCTGGCTGCTTGCGCATGTTTTCCCAAAACTTATTAAAGTCGTGCAAGACGGTCATGCCTTCGAGCTTCTTTTTTAGCTGGTCTGGCAGGGCAACGTAGGCAGCCCGCATGTTTGAAAACTCAGTGTTGCCTAGAGGCTTGCCATCGCGGTGCGGGATCTCAAGGCCATACAACACGTTGGTAAACGCGATCATCTTGCTATAAGACATATCGGTGTGCCAGTCTTGACCCGCGTCAGCCAAGCCCAAGGGTTTGCCGTCGACTTTTTTGTTCGACAAAATCATCACTTCGGGGATACCTGGGTCTTGATACATGTTCGCCACGTTGACCTCAAGCGTGCCAAACGTGCTGCTAAAGGCTTTTAGCTGGGCCGAGGTGAGAGTTTGCTTTGAAAACCACAACACACCGTGCTTGCCCAACAGACCTTCAATGGTTTTGTATTGTTCTTGTGACAAGGGTTGCGAAAGGTCGATGTTGTCGACGCGGGCGCCGAGGCCTTGTCCGCTTGGGGTCGCTTGAATCATGGGCTTGTCCGTTCTTTTGGTTTTTAAATTGTCCTAAATAATATACTCCGTTGAGTGGTGGGATTGTGCTTGGGCGCGGCCGTGAGCGGTTTTTAGGTCAAAACCTGCCGTAAACTGTCTGCCATGCGTAGTTTTGCGTCTAGCACTGGCGCGCAGCCAGGGGCATGATGGCGCTTGGTACGGGCCCGACAGGGCATCGATGAATAAAGTTTTTAAGGAGCTCGGCATGGCCTCGGTCAATAAAGTTATTTTGATGGGTAATCTTGGACGCGACCCAGAGGTGCGTTACAGCCCTGACGGTGCGGCTGTGTGCAACGTATCGATTGCAACCACCAGCAGCTGGAAAGATAAAAACTCGGGCGAGCGTCGCGAAGAAACTGAATGGCACCGTGTGGTGTTCTACAACCGCTTAGCCGAAATCGCTGGCGAGTATTTGAAAAAAGGTCGTCCTGTTTACGTTGAAGGCCGTATCAAAACCCGCAAATGGCAAAACAAAGAAGGCGTTGATCAATACACCACTGAAGTCGTCGCCGACAACATGCAGCTGTTAGGTGGGCGTGACGGTGGCGATGGCGGCTCTTCGGGTGGTAACGAAGGCGGTTCAAGTGCGCCACGCCCAGCGGCCCGTGCACAGCAAGCCGCACGCCCTGCCGCGCCCGCAGCCGGTGGCGCAAATCTGTCTGATATGGATGACGATATTCCGTTTTGAGTTGCGCCGGCAACGGCCCATCTTTTTTGCAGTATTTAAGATCGACCGGCGAAAGCCGGTTTTTCTTTTTTCTTGGTGGTATTGCATCTTTATTCGTGTTTGGCGGGTTAGCCCAAGCCGGCCGCTTAGTGCAAAGCAAATTTAATAGCTGTGCGCAGGCCGACTTGTTGCTATGCTTGTCTAACAAGAAAACTCATCGGAGACATCATGGATTTAGGAATTCGTGGCCGTACGGCCATTGTGTGTGCCTCGAGTAAGGGCTTAGGCTTGGCCTGTGCGCAACAGTTGGCGCGCGAGGGCGTCGATCTGGTGATGCTGGCGCGCGGGCAAGAGGCGCTTGAGGCAGCGGCGCAAAGCATTCGCACCGAAACAGGGGTGAAGGTCACAACCATTGCAACGGACATCACCACGTCTGAAGGTCGTGCCAAGGTGTTAGCGATTTGCCCTGACCCTGACATCTTGATCACCAACGCTGGCGGCCCTAAGCCTGGCAATTTTCGTGACTGGAGCCGCGAAGACTGGCTCGCCGCGGTGGATGCCAACATGATCACGCCGATCGAATTAATCCGTGCGACCGTCGACAAAATGATTGAGCGCAAGTTTGGCCGTATCGTCAACATCACGTCGGCGTCAGTCAAACACCCGATCGAGCATCTTGGCTTATCGAATGGCGCACGTGCCGGCTTAACTGGGTTTATCGGGGGGCTGTCGCGTCAAACGGTCAAACATAATGTGACGATTAACAACTTGTTGCCCGGCCCGTTTGCCACCGATCGCCTGTTACAAACCACCGAAAAATTAGCACGCGATAGTGGTAAAAGTCTTGACGACTTTATGGCACAGCGCCAAGCTGCTGTCCCGGCTGGCCGATTTGGCACACCCGCTGAATTTGGCCAAGCCTGTGCGTTTTTGTGTAGCGCGGGCGCCGGGTTTATGACGGGGCAAAACCTGTTGCTAGACGGCGGTATTTATCCCGGGACGCTTTGAGGTAGGTGCTGTAAGTTGCCCAATTAAGCAGCGCACTGACATGACTGATAGCGCGCGGTAGTGCGCGCTTCAGTACTGCTAGGTCGACTTAAGTATTATCGCCGGTTGAGCTTAAGCTTTTTTAATGAGCGCGTAGTTTTTCAGCGAGGGAGTGCAAGCTAATTGCTTGCGCGCCTTGGCGTAGCGGTATGACTTCGCTTCCTGGATAGACTACGTAGCGTTGCTCAATCTCTAGGTCGTCACAAGCGGTGCTAAAACCTTTTTCCGGGCTTGGTGTCATCGAGCGTTTCACTTCGATGGCGATTTCGGGTTTACCTCCCTTTTCAAAAATCAGATCGATTTCTGCACCGCCTTGCGAGCGGTAAAAATAAGGCGTGCGGCGGTCGCCCGCTGAGACGACGAGGCTTTCGATACAGTGCCCCTCATAACTGAGCCCGCACACGGGATGCCCTAATAAATCATCTAGCGTTTCGAGTGACAGTAGCGCATGCAAAATCCCGCTGTCTCGCACATAGACTTTGGGTGACTTGACCAAGCGCTTGCCAACGTTGCCGCTGAACGGGGCGAGTCGACGTAACAACTGCAGGTCGACTAATAGGTCGATATAACGATCAACAGTGGGGTTGGCCACACCTAGGGCGCTCGCGATGCGAGATTGATTGAGCATGCCGCCCTGTTGGTGAGCGATCATGGTCCAAAGCCGAGCGATTGTTTGAGCGGGCAT
>CAMCII010000239.1 GCA_945874505.1 Bordetella parapertussis
GAGTACTACAGTACGACGACCGACTAATTGTCGGTTTTGCGTACGTCGTAACTGAGCAAGTGAGGCACCAATTTTCGTGCCACCCGCAAAGTCACTAATCAAGCGATTCGCTTGCTCTAACATTGCATCCGTATCCGTCAGTCGAAAAGCAGGATTTAAATCTGTCAGGTGATTGCCAAACGCAAAGACTGAGCGCGCGACCCGTCGAGTGCTTTGGTGTAAAAAAGCAAGCATCAGTCGAGCATAGCGTTCCATCGAGCCCGACACGTCAATCAATAGCAATACCGGCAAAGGTTCAAGGCGACGCGAAAGATAAGGCAAGGCGAGCAACTCTCCGTCGTAGCGGGCCGACTCTCGTAAAGCTCGCCGCCAATCTAAGCGAACACCATGCGACGCACTTTGCAGACGCCGTGCGCTGAGTTGCGGCCATGGCAGAGCGATCTCGCGTGCAAGACGCTCTACGAGTCGAAATTCGCTTGCACTCAGACTTTCAAAATCAGCGTGGCGCAAACGTTCGCGGTCACTGGCTGACAGCGCTGCATCAAACTGAATTTTCTCCTCTTCTCGAGGCTGAGCGTTAACCGCTGCGCGTACCGCCGCAAGCGCCTCTTGTGCTCGAGCAAGACGTTTAGGCTTTGACGCTGCCTCGGTTGTCTTGGGCAACATTTGCGCCAATAACTGTTGCGTCAACTCTGGGTTACGAAAATAGGCGTCGAATAATTGCTCAAATACCGCTTGATCTTGCTGTCGACACACAAGCGTAGCCTGCAACGCTGCACGCAAATCAGCCTTTTCCTCAATGCCTACCAACAGGGCAGCCTGCAAGCCAAAACCAATGCGCGCACTGTCCATGGGCAAGCCGGCACGCCTAAGCGTTCGCCCAAAGCCGATGATATTCTCGGCCAGCTTACCGCTACGCGCGTCACCGAGTTGCATCATCACTCTCTATACAGTCATGGCGCATCAAACAGGTTGCTAGATTCAAGACTCAGCGTCTGGGTCAGGCTGCAACAAGGCTTCGAGCAACGGTTCAAGCGCCGCAATATCCTCACGCTGTTTAAACAGAATTCCCACGGTGTCTTGCACCACCTCGGGATCAAGCATCAGTGTGTTCAAGGCAACGAGCGCGCGCGCCCACTCAACACTTTCAGCAATCCCTGGGCTTCGACTAAAAGCACTGACAAAGGGTGCGCTACGCAACCTTTGAACAAACGTCGCCACTTGCTGGGCGAGTTCTTCGCCAGCCTGAGGCACGTGCGCCCGCACAATAGCAAGTTCTCGCTCGCGTTCAGGATAATCGAGCCATTGATAGAGACAGCGACGCTTGACTGCATCGTTTAAATCTCGCGTACGATTACTGGTCAAAATGGTGACAGGCGCGCACGCAGCTTTGATCGTTCCGAACTCTGGGATACTGACTTGAAACTCGCCTAGATACTCAAGCAAAAAGGCTTCGAAGGGCGCATCGGCTCGGTCAACTTCATCAATCAGTAACACAGCGCCTGGCTCAGGAGCCTCGAGCGCTTGCAACAAGGGGCGTCTGATTAAATATTTTTCTTGATAAATCTCGTGCTCGAGTTGATCGGGGTTCGCTCCTTCTGGCTGCGCACGCATATGCATCAGCTGAGCGGCATGATTCCATTCGTAAAGCGCCTCGCGCTGCTCCATGCCGTCGTAGCACTGCAACCGAATCAGCGGCCGGCTCAGTACCTTGGATAATGCCTTAGCTAATTCAGTTTTACCGACCCCAGGCTCACCTTCCAACAGCAAGGGCCGTTGTAAACGCAAACTTAAAAAAACCGCGGTCGCTAAGCGTCTTTCTGCCTGATAACCCACGGCTGCCAGTGCTTCGATCAATGCGTCGATTGAATCAACGCCAAGCGTGCCCGTCATGTCTCTTCCTAAAAACTTACTATCGCGCTTAGGTCAGGCGGGTCAAAATAAGTACCCCGCAGACCCATCGCAAACACCACCCCCTCGAAATTGGGCGATGAAGCCTAAGCCGTAGCAACACGCTGAGGCCACACGCCTTAAGCTCAAGGCGTGTTTAACCACCCAACGCTTTAGCGCAAGGAGTCTTGAACGGCCTTGCGCGTTTGCACTTTGATTAACTGCGCGCGATATTCGGCCGAGGCGTGAATATCGCTATTGAGTTCAGACGCGTCAACCGCCACGCCAGCAACAGACTCGGGTGCGAAGTTCTTTGCCAACGCCGCTTCAAGACCCGCATGCCGAAACACGCCGTTGGCCGCACCCGTAATCGCAACCCGAGGCCCCTCGGTGGTGTCAGCAACAAACACACCCACCATCGCAAATCTCGAGGCGCCCTGTTTAAATTTGGCGTATGCAGCGCGCTTAGGGATCGGAAAACTTACGGCAGTGATCAACTCACCCTCTTGCAACGCGGTGGAGTACATGCCTAAAAAGAAATCCGCGGCTGCAATCTTGCGCGTAGTCGTATGGATAGTGGCCCCTAGGGCCATGGCTGCGCTGGGATAACAGGCGGCCGGATCGTTGTTTGCGACTGAGCCACCGATCGTGCCCATGGCGCGCACTTGACGATCACCAATTCCTCCGGCTAACACAGCGAGGGCAGGAATATGTTGCTGAACCAAAGCGTTTCTTTCAACGTCAATGTGCTTTGTCATCGCCGCAATGACAATCTGGTCACCCTCTTTGCGAACGCCACTCAATTCGCTCACACGGCTTAAATCCACCAATTTCTCAGGTTGCATGAGACGTTGCTTCATTGAGGCAAGCATGGTCTGTCCGCCCGCAAGCGCCTGGCCACCAGCCTGCACAAGCTTAGCGGCTTCAGCCAATGAAGCAGGACGATCGTATGTGAATGCGTACATGTCGAAATCCTCTGTTTATGCTTTCGCTGATTGAATGGCTTGCCACACACGATGAGGCGTAGCAGGCATATCGAGATCTTTAACGCCCAAAGGTGCCAGAGCATCTAAAACGGCGTTCATGATTGCGGGAGGTGAGCCAATCGCACCGGCTTCGCCGCAGCCCTTTGTCCCCAACGGATTATGGGTGCATGGCGTGCAGACGTGCCCAATCTTGAACTCCGGGAAGTCATCCGCACGTGGCATCGCGTAATCCATAAACGAACCGGTTAACAGTTGCCCAGTCTCGCGATCGTAGACGCAATTTTCAATCAAGGCCTGGCCGATACCTTGCACCAAACCACCATGCACTTGACCTTCAACGATCATCGGATTGATGATGGTGCCAAAGTCGTCGACCGCCGTGAAGCGATCGAGGCGCACAGTCCCTGTCTCTGGATCAATCTCGACTTCGGCGATATAGGTGCCAGAGGGAAAGGTGAAGTTAGTCGGGTCATAGAACGCCGTTTCGTTCAAGCCAGGTTCGAGCGTTTCGAGAGGATAGTTATGGGGCACATAAGCTGTCAGCGCCACCGTGCCAAATGGGATTTTTTTATCGGTACCACGCACGGTAAATTCACCGTTCGCAAAATCGATATCCGTATCCGAGGCTTCCATCAAATGTGCGGCAATCTTTTTGGCCTTTGCTTCGATCTTGTCGAGCGCCTTCATGATTGCAGCGCCGCCGACTGATATCGAACGCGAACCGTACGTCCCCATGCCAAAAGGCACGCGACCGGTATCACCGTGAACAATATCCACCGCATCTACCGCAATTCCTAAGCGCGAAGCGACAACCTGCGCAAACGTAGTTTCGTGGCCTTGTCCGTGGCTATGCGATCCGGTAAAGACCGTCACACTACCCGTTGGGTGCACACGCACTTCACCGCATTCAAACAACCCTGCACGGGCACCTAAGGCACCCGCAATATTGCTTGGGGCCAAGCCGCAGGCCTCAATGTAGCTCGAGTAGCCAATGCCACGCAGCTTACCCTGTGCCTGACTTGCCGCTTGGCGCGCTTTGAAACCTGCAACATCGGCCAGTTTTTGCGAAGCGTCCATGCAGGCAACATAGTCACCAATGTCGTATTGCAATGCGACTGGGGTTTGATACGGAAACTGAGTAATGAAGTTGCGGCGACGAATTTCATCTTGCGACAACCCGAGTTCAAACGCGGCGCGGCTCACGATACGCTCAAGCAGGTATGTTGCTTCAGGACGACCAGCGCCACGATACGCATCAACCGGCGCGGTGTTGGTAAACCAGGCATCGACCTCGGCGTAGACAAGCGGCGTGGTGTACTGCCCTGCAAGCAGGGTCGCATACAAAATAGTCGGGACACACGTCGAAAATGTTGAAAGATAAGCGCCGAGATTCGCGTCTGTATGCACTCGCAGCGCTAAGAATTTGCCGTCTTTATCAAGCGCCAACTCAGCATGGCTTGAGTGATCGCGACCGTGCGCGTCAGACAAAAAGGCCTCACCACGCTCACAGACCCATTTGATATTACGATTCAGTTTTTTAGATGCCCAAGTCAGGCAAACATCTTCGGCATATAAATAAATTTTCGAACCAAAGCCACCACCAACGTCGGGTGCAATGACGCGCACTTTATGCTCTGGCAAGCCCATCACAAACGCAGTCATCAACAGACGCTCAACGTGAGGGTTTTGATTTGAGACATACAAAGTGTAATCATCGTTGGCGCGGCTATACGACCCAATGGCAGCGCGAGGCTCCATGGCATTGGGCACCAAACGATTATTAATCAAATCAAGCTTGGTAATATGCGCCGCCTTGGTGAAAGCCTCATCCACCAAACCTTTGTCACCAATCGCCCACTTATAACAATGATTATTAGGTGCAATATCATGTAGCGTTGGGCCGCCATTTGCATCACGCACATCCACTGCTGCGGGTAACGGGTCGTAGTCAACCTCAACAAGCTCGGCAGCATTTTTTGCCTGCTCAAGCGTTTCAGCCACCACCATCACAACGTGATCACCCACATAGCGAACTTTGTCGAGCGCCAATACAGGGTGCGGTGGCTCTTTCATGGGCTGACCATCGGTGCTCGTGATCAACCAACCACAGGGCAAACCGTTGAGCTTGTCATTCGCAACATCTTTTCCTTCAAGTACCCCGATCACACCTGGAGCAGCTTTAGCGGCACTTGTGTTGACGCTCTTGATGTTGGCGTGCGCATGAGGTGAACGCACAAACACAGCGTGCGCCATACGCGTGAGCGTAATGTCGTCGGTGTATTGTCCGGCACCTGTTAAAAATCGATAGTCTTCTTTACGTAAAACCGATTCCCCGATATGAGGAAGCTTAGCGAATTCATTTGCACCCATGGTGGTCTCCTTAGGCTTTCATGGCCGCAGCACCTTGCTGCACAGCCTTGACGATGTTTTGATAACCAGTACAACGGCAGATATTGCCATCGAGTTTCTCGCGGATTTGCTGCTCGGTTGGATTGGGATGGTGCCGGCAAATGTCCACGGCGTTCATCACCATACCGGGCGTGCAATAGCCGCATTGCAGACCATGACAATCTTTAAACGCAGCCTGCATAGGATGCATTGTGCCGTCTGGCTGGGCCAGCCCTTCAATGGTCGCAATTTGTGCGCCCTCTGCCTGAGCGAGCAACACATTGCATGACTTAATCGCCTGACCATTCATGATGACGGTGCACGCACCACACTGGGCAGTGTCGCAACCCACATGGGTCCCGGTCAGATTAAGATGTTCGCGAAGCGCCTGCACCAACAAGGTGTTCTCTGGCGCATTCAGCGTGACGGCGGCGCCGTTTACTGTCAATTGAACCTGCATCATCGAGCGGTCTCCAAGAGCAAAATTATTGTCGAACAACGAAAAACAAGGCAGGCAATACTGTCTACCAGGTGCCTAACAGTCCCTGATTTTGACCAGATTGCCTCGATTCTAGGTTTTGTTGCTGAACCAATCTAACACGAGTAGATTGAAATAGAATGGTATTTTTCATTGATTACGTGAGACTTACGGATAAACCATGACAACAACATCTAAAGAACTCTCAGCTTCGCTTCGTGCCCGCTACGGTCACAGCCCAGACGTTCTTGATGCGCTGAATCCCACCATTGAGACCATGCTGCAGCACCGTTCAGTGCGCGCCTATACCTCGCAACCAGTCCCAGCCAACACAGCCGAGCTTCTTGTTGCAGCTGCACAATCGGCCTCCACGTCTTCGAATATGCAAACCTGGAGCGTGATTGCCGTCACCGACCCCGGTCGTAAAGATAGACTCGCCAAAATTGCCAACAATCAAGAGTTCGTGCGCGCCTGCCCGCTCTTTTTGGTATGGGTCACTGACCTCGCGCGACTCAAAGCCCTCGGTCTTGATCGCCAA
>CAMCII010000240.1 GCA_945874505.1 Bordetella parapertussis
GGCTGAGCATCAGCTCGGCAGAAGCGGGCACCGAGGCGATTGAAATTTCATCAGTCATTGGATAGTCTCAATGGCAGCCCGGGATTGGATCGCGCGGTCAAGCCAAAGCTTCCAGCTTGCGGCGTTAGCGGCCGCGTCGGCATAGTCCAGCACAGCGGCCACATTGAGGCGGTGATCGGGCAAGCAGGAGGTCGGCAAGCTGCCGCCAGGCATTTCGACGACGTGGGTCACAAACAGACCGCTGAGGTTGATGCCTCCCGGCATTGCTCGCAATGTCTCGGTGTCAACGATGCGTTCGGCGGTGACGATCGTCGCGGCTGCAGCCGTCGGCAGGTGCGGGTCAAGCGCGAGTTGCCCGCGCAGGTTGCAATTGCCGTGGCGGTCAGCGGCCGTGGCGTGCAGAATCGCCACGTCAATGGGCAATGCCGGGACAGCG
The DNA here is from genome assembly GCA_945874505.1 of Bordetella parapertussis. GTDB lineage: Bacteria > Pseudomonadota > Gammaproteobacteria > Burkholderiales > Burkholderiaceae_B > Zwartia > Zwartia parapertussis_J. The sequence continues at coordinate 437 of CAMCII010000240.1, forward strand.
ATCAGCGACGCACCGGTCAGTGGGCACGCGAAGGTGCGTAGGTCGGGACGCACAGACAGCAGGTCTGTTCGCGCAAGGTCGCCACGCATCGGCAGGAAGGGGACGCGCATCGTCGCCGCCAGGATCGCGTAGCTCAGCGTGTACTCGGTTTCTTCGGTGATAAGGAGGCTGCCCTGCTCGACACTACGCGTGAAATGTGGGGCGAAGCCAACCACCTCCAGGCCGGTATAGCAACTGCGCAGACGGCGCACACATCCCGCCCCGATCAATAAGTCGGTCTCAAGGCCGCCGGTTAGTGTGACTAACTCCAGATTGCGAAGTCCGGCGGCGGCAATTGCAAGCGCTGCGGTCACTGGGCGGCGGTAAAGCGTCATGCCGCCTAACGCGACCCGTTGCCCGTCGCGCAACGTCGACAGCGCCTCGGCCAGGCTCGCACGGCGGTCGCTCTTCATTTGGCTTCCATCCAGAGCGTGTCAATCACCCAATTGCTGCCGTCGGCTCGCATGAAAGCAGCCGCCAGACCACCGGCGCGCTGATTTGGCGTGCCTTGACTCTGCTTAATTACTTCGACGAAGATGTGTGCAACGTGATAACCGTGCATAGGTAAAGTCCTTGGCTTTGTGTAAGGGGGTCACCGCGAGTCGCCGCAAACCACCCAAGGTCTGCTCGAAATCAACGTCGAAATCGAGACCAAACAAAATTACCGAATTAGGCAATGAAATCATTAACTTACAAGCTCTTAACGTGCAAACGTTGGGACATGACCGATCTTATATACAAACTAACCAACCTGTCAACATACTAACCGTATGGTCAGTAAAATACCTGTAGAGGCTTTTTTAGCGTCGCGTAGACTATCGGTTTCGGCCCAGGTGTGCAACGCCGTTGTCACCCGCGATGTCGCACTGTAGGAGAAGTAGAAATGGCAGCTTGGAAAGACGCTGTACCGGCCGCGAGCGAGCAATTCGACCGCAAGCGCGAGATGTTGTTGCACGAGGCGGCGGCGTCCTTCAACCGACGCGGCTACTATGGCACCTCGCTCGCCGAGATTGCCAAGAAGCTCGGCGTCACGAAGGCAGCGCTGTACACGTATGTGTCGAGCAAGGAAGATCTGCTGTATTACTGCCACGAAGCGGCGATGGAAAATGCCATTGAGACCCTGCACAAAGCGCAGGCCGGGGGTGGCAATGGACTCCAGAAGCTCACGGCCACACTGCGTCACTATATGGGCATGACGCTTGGCGAGAAGGGCGCCTATGTTGTTCTTCTTGAAGAAAACGCAATGAAACCCGCTCATGCGCGGACCATCATCAATCGTCGCGACAAATTCGAGCAGGGTCTGCGCGAATTTGTCGTCGAAGGCATTGCTGACGGCAGCATTGTGCAATGCAATCCCAAACTCGCCGTTTTCATGATGATGGGTGCGTTGAACTGGGCGAGGAAGTGGTACCGCCCCAACGGGGCTTGGTCGGGGGCACAAATCGCATTTGCCATGACGCAGATGCTCGAACGCTCGATTTCGTCAGCACCGCCGGAAGCCCTCATCAACGACCCAAGCACTTTTCTGACCGAGCTAAACAATGACGAGGATGCAAAATCCTTACGCCGCCGTTTGGCCTGATGTGAATGCTCAGGTGGTTAACTGACCGCCTGTTTACTCGGCGACCCCACTGCTCGGCATCAGCCGCATCGTTTTCAATAGTCTTGACCTGGGGTTTTACATACTGAGGTGCCATTCGTTTGACCGAATGAACCAAAGCAATCAGTTTTCTTACACAGAAATGGCTACCAACCCGCAAGCTCTGTGCGCGAGACCGACTTTTGGGTCATCTCGTTGCGGCTGGTGTAAACATCGTTTCAGGCAGCCAAGTGGCGATTTGCGGAAACAAAGTAATAAGTAAAGTGCCTAAGCACATCAAGATAAAAAATGGCACCACAGAACGAGCCACATAAAAGATACTTTTACCCGTCAGGCCCTGCAGCACGAACAGGTTAAAACCCACCGGTGGCGTGATCTGAGCCATTTCAACCACCAGCACAATAAAAATGCCAAACCATATCAGGTCGATACCCACGGTTTCAACCATCGGCATGATGACCGCAGTCGTCAAGACGATCATCGAAATCCCATCTAGAAAACAACCCAAAATAAGATAAAGAATCAGTAAGGCGAAAATCAGCTGATACGCCGTTAGATTCATGGCACCAATCCAACTCGCTAACCCGCGCGGAATGCCGGCATAACCCATGGCAACAGACAGAAAAGCCGCTGCTGCAATAATGAAGCCAATCATGCAAGACGTTTTGGTGGCACCAATTAGGCTGCTTTTGAAATTTTCCCAGTTCAAACTACCTGACAAGGCGGCGATTATGAATGAACCCACAACGCCCAAGGTAGCAGCCTCCGTGGCCGTGGCAAAGCCGCCATAGATCGAACCAATCACCGCCAAAATGAGACCCACAATGGGCACAATCAACCGCAGTCGTTTGATTCGTTCCCAGAGCGGCATCGGCGGATCAGCCGGCGGCATTTTGGATTTGTTGAACCATGACCAGACCATGATATAGGCCATGAATAACCCGATAATCATCAAGCCCGGTAAAACACCCGCTAAAAATAATCGGGCAATCGATACGTTGGCTGAAACGCCATAAACGATCATAATAATTGAGGGTGGTATTAATAAACCGAGCGTGCCCGAGGCCGCAACCGATCCAATGCTCAAACGACTGTCGTAGCCGCGGCGCTCAAGCTCTGGCAGTGACATGCGTCCCACGGTTGCGGCAGTCGCTGCCGATGAACCGCTAACCGCTGAAAAAATACCGCAGCCGACCACATTGACGTGCATTAAGCGACCCGGCAACAAATTCATCCAAGGCGACAGCCCATTAAACAAGTCGCTTGCAAGTCTTGTTCGAAATAAGATCTCACCCATCCAAATAAACAGCGGCAAGGCAGTTAAGGTCCAGCTGCTCACTGCACCCCAGATGTTGCTGGGCATGACCAAATGCACTGCTGCCCCAGAAAACATCAACATACTGGCGATGGCAACCAGGACCAAAGAGGCGGCAACCCAAAGACTTGATGCCAGCAAAAGCAACATGATGACGGCAATTACCGCACTAGCAATCAACGGATCCATGACGAGTCCTACTCAGAAGTGAAACTTTGCGTTTCTTTAGTTTCATAGATGGGTTGATTGCCACGAATAACGCGAATCGTCTCTTCGATCAGCGCAACCGCTAACAACACCGTACCAAGGGCCATTGAAGACTGTGGAATCCAAAGAGGGATGGCCAACATGCCGGTTGAAACATCAGCAAATCGGTAGGAGTCATGTACAAAACTAATGCATGCATAAGCCATATAGAGGGCCAGCATACTAAATACTAAGAGACACCAAATCTCTAAAGCGCGCTTAACTTTGGGGCTCACGTAGGTCAACAACAAACCCACACGGATATGCCCTCCTTCACGCAGGGTATAAGCCAACGCTAAAAAGATAGACGCCGCCATCGCATAACCAGCGATGGCGCTCGCGTCCACGAGCATCACACCGATTGCACGGCCGATCACTTGAACCAGTGTCAGCAGGGCAATCAGGACCAGGCAGATGGCGGCCAGAACAGCGCCGCCCTGGTAAATGCGTTGCATATTGATTACTTACCGTATTGCGACATGATTTTTTTACCATCTTCGCCAGCGGCGCTTACCCATTCTTGAATCAACTTCTGTCCTATGACCTTCATCTCTTGCATCAGCTGAGGGGTGGGATCAACCACCACCATGCCGTTTTTGCTCAATGTCGCGATGAGCTTGTCGGTTTCTTCAGCCTGCATTTTCCAGCCACGGGTTTGTGCCTTACTGGCTGCTGCTAAGACAGCATCCTGCTCTGCTTTATTCAAACGACCGAAGGCACGGTCATTGACCACCACCAAGTTCCAAGGTGTCATCGCATTGACTGGGTAGTAGTACTTCACAAAATCCCATGCTTGTGTATCCACGCCAGTAGCCGGCGAGGTAATCATGGCATTGATCACGCCCGTCGAAAAGGCTTGTGGTACCTCGGCCTGCTGCACGGTCACGGGGGTTGCACCCATCAATTGTGCCATGCGACCAGTCACTGGGTTATAGGCGCGGAATTTGACATCCTTAAAGCCGGCCGTTGAGGTAACTTTCTCAGTGAAATAAATAGCTTGTGGTGGCCAAGGCACAGCAAACAACATCCGCATTCCTTGGGTTTTAAGGCGCTCATTGAGCATCGGCTCAATGACGTTGAGTAACTTTAAGTTCGCCTCTGGCGTTGGCGCTAAAAACGGCACCGCCTCAACGCCAAACACAGGCCATTCGTTTGAATGCATTGACATCAAGAACTCGCCAATTGGCACTTGGCCCGTCTGAATGGAACGCTTGACCTCAGGTTGGCGGACCAGTGCATTCTCAGTGTGAAGCACGATGTCTAGCTTGCCGCCAGTCGCTTGTTTTATCTCGGCTGCGAATTCAGCAATGTTACGGGTCATGTAGTTGCGATCGTTTGAGCGGGTTGGCATGTCCCACTTCTGAGCGGCAACCGGTAAGCTGATTGCCAGCATGGTCGACATTGAAGCCGCAACGACGGCGAGTTTTAAGACTGTTTTCATGGAAGTTCTCCTTACGGTAGAGATCGGCTGCTTACGCAGGTTTTTCATAAATCGCTTTTAGCGAGGTCCCACAACAAACGATAGGTACCCATTGAGACCACGGGGATGCCAAGCGCTTTAAAACGCGTTTCCATTAACGCAACCACGGCCGATCGAGTCGTTGCCTCAATCAAGACAAACCAATCGCTAGCACCTGGGTTGGGTTTGTCTGGCTCTGTTAATGATTTTGATAAGTCGGGATCACTTTCAATCAAGTGCATGGATATGATGTGAAGCTGATCACCCGGCGCCATGGCGGCTTTGAGCGCCTCTCGCGATTGACTAGCTGCCTCTTTGGGTCTGAGTCTAACCACGCCAAGGACCGCGCCTCTACCCTGCCCTTGAGAGTCAGTGATGCGACCAACAACACGGATCATGTTTTTAAAACGTGCCAGATTCTCTTTAGACCATTGTGTTTGGTTGGCCAGCGCCGTGGCGTAGGCGGGACTACTCAAGTCTTCGAATGCAGCGGTGCTGTAAGTCGCGAAATACTTGGGGTCAGCATCCTCAGCCACCCAGCGGCGAGCTTCTAAAAACCCGTCTATTGCCACCCGCTCAGCCAAGTGCTCGCGGTCATACCATAAATTGAACTCATCCTCGTGGATTTCATCAATATTCATCGAGGTGATGAGCATTCCTTTACCGCTTAATGGCATGTGATTTCCCCTGAGTCGTTGCTGGCAGTGAGTCGAGCCAACAAAAGCCTTATATCCGTCAGCGTTTGAAGTTGTTTCAGTTGTACCATGATCGGATCGGGTGGCGCCAGCGAATTGGCAGCCGATGCCCGTCGGCAGGCTCAGCAAACTGGTCTCGAGTAGACTTGACCTCGAAGCGCGTTGGTATCGCCGACCAAACTATCAAAATTTCTGGCCCTTTTTAATAAATAAAAACGGACCCAAGTGCCCAAGAGTTGCATAATGCAACTCTTGATTCAATTACACGAATTATTACACGTTGATCTTTTTTTAAGATAAGGTGCTGTTTTTAAACGATATTTAAACAACCGACTTTTCTGTTAATCCGCAGGTCGCTGGTTCGAGTCCAGCTCGGGGAGCCAATCTACTTCTGATAGCCGTTTCCGGCGGAAGGCAGCGATGCACAAAACCATCGCTACGTTTCGGGCTTATTCAGGAGAACAATCATGTCACTTTCTTTCTCAGA
>CAMCII010000241.1 GCA_945874505.1 Bordetella parapertussis
ACCGCAAGATCTGAATCTGCATCAACGCCCAACACCTTGGCAACTGCTTGGCGGCCATCCGTGAGCGCCACCACGATCTCGTCTGCCCCCTCAATAACGTGAAGGTTCGTCAACACATGCCCCTTGGCAGACACCACCACACCCGAGCCCAAACTAGTCGTTTGTTGTGTTTGGTTAAATCCGGGCATTTGTTCAAAAAATTTGCGCAGCGCCGGATCAAGGGGCAAAGGAAGGCGCGACACCGTTGCCCGTTTAGTGGTGTGAATATTGACCACTGCTGGCGCAGCCACAGACACTGCTCCAGCGTAAGAACCCGGTGCTCGTGAGACGTTGCTGTCCGTACTAGGCAATAATCCAACAGCGCCATTCGGGCTGCGAAGTTGCGGTTTGACCCCCAGCCAATCTGGGCGCAAAGTGGTCACCACAAACAAAACTGCTATACAGACCGTTACCGCTTGGGCAAACAGCAACCAAAGACGACGCATGAGGTGTTCCAGAAAATGATGAAAACGGTGTCAACCCAAACTTTAGAGCAGTGGCTCAACAGTACCCTAAGCACTGCAGCCTTCAATGACTACTGCCCAAATGGCCTTCAAGTGCAAGGCAAACCCACCATCTCGCATATTATCTCGGGCGTGACAGCAAGTCAGGCCTTAATTGACGTCGCAGCCCAACGCGCGGCCGATGCCTTACTTGTGCATCATGGCTGGTTTTGGAAGGGCGAAGACCCGAGGGTACTCGGGACAAGAAAACAGCGCCTCGCTGCGCTGCTGACAAACGACATCAATTTGTTAGCCTTTCATTTACCCTTGGACGCTCACCCAGTGCTTGGCAACAACGCACAACTTGCGCGAGTGCTTGGCTTGGTCGCAGAGCCGGCAGTCACTTCAAATGGCTTGCTCTGGTTTGGCTCAATGCCTGGGGCCCACACACTTGCCCAGATTGCCCGCCGCGTCGAGCAGCGCTTAAACCGCCCGCCCCTAGTGATCGGCGCAGAAGGATTAGCCGTAGAACGGATTGCCTGGTGCACTGGGGCGGCCCAAAACATGCTTGAGCAGGCCATTCACGGGGGCGCACAAGTGTTTATCACGGGCGAAATCTCTGAGCCTACGGTGCATCTAGCGCGTGAGGCAGGCGTGGGGTTTATCAGCGCAGGCCACCACGCAACCGAGCGCTATGGTGTCCAAGCGCTGGGCCAGGCAATTGCCCAAGAGTTCGGCATCCTGGTTGACTTTGTCGACCTTGATAACCCTGTGTAAGCCCTCTTTCACTGCGCATGACCCGTCAGGCTTCGCAACCTCGCTCGCGTTCCAAGTCCGACGAATGGGTCTTGCCGAGTACTGTCAACCTTTCATCGGGTCTCTTGCGCAGTGTAAGTGCCTACTTTTTTAACGAGTCTCTGATCTCGCGTAGCAACTCAATGTCTTCAGGCGTCTTAGCTGGGGGCGCTGCGAGATCCATTTTTGCGCGCGCGGTATTGATCGCCTTGACCATAAAAAAGATCACAAACGCCAACAAAATAAAGTTAATCACAATCGTTAAAAAGTTGCCCCAGGCAAACAAATTGGCGCCAGCCTTTGTTAAATCAGCGTAAGTTTCGGGCCCCACGTACTGCGCGGGGCGAGACAGCACAATATATTTGTTACTAAAGTCAACCGAACCGCCGACCAAAAAATTGACCAGCGGCATGACAATATCTTTGACCAGTGAGTCAACGATTTTGCCAAAAGCGGCCCCCACGATCACGCCCACCGCCAAATCAACCACATTGCCGCGGAGTGCAAATTGCTCAAATTCTTTGAAAATTCCTTTTCCCTGCGCCATTTCTGATTTCTCCCATAGAAAGTACCGGCTCGGTCGGGCTATAATAAGCGGTTAAAACGTTGGCAACAAGACGAAATATGTTTGTTGGGTAATGACTGCTAGGCGGCGTTGATTAGGTCAGGCCGCCCGCGCAACCACAAGGATAGGAAGATGAGTCAGGATTCAGTTATGCATGACGACGAAGGTGCGGTTCCGGCCACACTCCCGTCTGACCCCTCGCGCCGTCTCTGGATCGGCACAACCTGTGCGATGGGTGGGGTGGCGGGTCTAGCCACTGCGGTACCGTTTGTCAGCACCTTTGCCCCCTCTGATCGCGCCCGCGCTGCCGGTGCGCCAGTTGAGGTCGACATCAGCACCTTGGCACCTGGCGAAATGCGCACCGTTGAATGGCGCGGCAAGCCTGTTTGGCTGATTCGTCGTACGAAAGAGCAACTCGATTCGCTCAAGCAAAATACGGCCGAGCTCGCTGACCCAAACTCAATTCGCCCGGGCTTTACGCCTGCCTATGCAAAAAACGAATGGCGTTCACGTAAACAAGAACTCTTCGTCGCCGTTGGCATCTGCACGCATCTGGGCTGCTCACCTACACCAAAGTTTGTCACCGGCCCTCAGCCAAGTCTGCCCTCCAATTGGGATGGCGGCTTTTTGTGCCCCTGCCATGGCTCAACCTTTGATATGGCCGGTCGCGCGTTTAAAAACAAACCCGCACCCGACAATCTCGAAGTCCCTCCTTACCAATATTTAAGCGACACCCGCATTGTTGTTGGGGTTGACGAGAACAACAAGGCCTAACGGTCTGTTGCTCAACCCCCCACAACTTGACACTGAACAAGTAAAGGAACCGTTTTCATGGCTGGCCATAAAACCGTCGAAACGACCGGACTGCTAGGTTGGATTGATCAGCGCTTTCCGCTGACATCCACATATAAAGCGCACCTGTCTGAGTACTATGCCCCAAAAAACTTTAACTTTTGGTACTTTTTTGGCGCCCTCTCTTTGCTAGTGCTGGTGCTGCAAATCGTCACCGGCATTTTTTTGGTCATGCACTACAAACCCGACGCGCAGTTTGCGTTTCAATCGGTCGAATACATCATGCGCGAAGTGCCCGGCGGATGGTTTATCCGCTACATGCACTCAACCGGAGCCTCGATGTTTTTTGTCGTAGTGTATCTGCACATGGTGCGTGCGCTGATCTACGGCTCATACCGTAAACCCCGTGAATTGGTCTGGATCTTCGGTGTTGGTATTTTCTTGTGCTTAATGGCCGAAGCGTTTTTTGGCTATCTCTTACCTTGGGGTCAGATGTCTTTCTGGGGCGCACAGGTGATTGTGAACCTGTTCTCGGCGATCCCATTTATTGGGCCTGAACTCTCGATCTGGATTCGAGGTGACTATGTGGTGTCTGACGCCACACTGAATCGCTTCTTCGCCTTTCATGTGATTGCCATTCCCTTGGTGCTGCTCGGCCTGGTTGTTGCGCACGTGATCGCCTTGCACGAGGTGGGTTCGAACAACCCAGACGGCGTTGATATCAAAACCAAAAAAGATAAGTATGGTCGTCCACTTGACGGCATCCCGTTTCACCCCTACTACACCGTGCACGACATCATGGGGTTTATGGGGTTTCTTATCATCTTCATGGCGATTGTTTTCTTCGCCCCCGAGATGGGCGGGTACTTTCTTGAGTTCAACAACTTTATTCCAGCTGACCCACTCAAAACACCCCTGCACATTGCACCGGTCTGGTATTTCACGCCGTTCTACTCAATGTTGCGCGCCACGACCGACGACTTCACATGGGTGCTTGCCGGTGCTGCCGTAATAGCTGCACTCGTCATGTTTATTCGTAGCAAAGGCTTGGTCAAACTGATTGTGCCCGTCGTGTTAATTGGCGTTGCCGTGTTGCTGCGCCTCATCGACGCCAAGTTCTGGGGTGTCGTGGCAATGGGTGGTGCAGTCGTGCTGCTGTTCTTCCTGCCTTGGTTAGATTACAGCCCTGTCAAATCCATACGCTATCGCCCAGGCTGGCACAAAACACTTTACGGTATCTTCTTTGCCAACTTTGTTGTCTTGGGCTATCTCGGTACACAAGCGCCAACAGACCTCTTTAACTTGCTCTCGCAAATTGGTACGCTCATTTATCTGGGCTTCTTTTTCCTGATGCCTGTCTGGAGTCGTCTCGGAACCTTCAAGCCGGTCCCTGACCGTGTCACGTTCCACGCCCATTGAGCCTAACCTAATTTACGGAATGACCATGATCAAGAAGCTGCTTTGTGCTCTTGCCCTGCTGATCACCTGCAACGCTGCCAGTGCTGCGGGCGGCGAGTTTCCCTTAGATCGCGCACCTAACCGCATCAACGAACTTACGTCGCTACAAAACGGTGCAAAGCTGTTTGTTAACTATTGCCTGAACTGCCATAGCGCTGCATCCATGCGCTATAACAAACTCAACGACATCGGCCTGACCGACGAACAAATCCGCACCAGCCTCTTATTTACAGGCGAAAAAGTCGGTGATCTGATGCTTGGGTCAATTAGCGTAAAAGACGGCAAGCGTTGGTTTGGTGTGATGCCACCCGACCTTTCTGTGATGGCGCGAGCAAAATCGATCAATGCGGGGCCGACGGGCTCAGACTACATTTACACGTACATGCGCACGTTTTATCGCGACGCAAGCAAGCCAACCGGTTGGGATAATCTTGCGTTTCCCTCTGCGGCAATGCCCCACGTCTTGTACGAGCGTCAAGGCCCACGCGAACTCACCACGGTGGTCACTCATGAGCAGGCAGCGCCGGGCGGTAAGACCCCTGCAACCTGGGAACGTGTCACAACAACCTTTGACTCGCTGGGTTTCGTAACGAATAAAACAGAGGCGCTCGCAAATTATCGCGGCAAGGCAAATACTGAGCATAAGTTCAAGAGCCTTGACGCCTCGCGCACGTCTGCTTACGACAATGACATTGCCGATCTCACCGCGTTCTTGACCTGGATGTCTGAACCTATTCAACAAAAGCGCAAGCAAATTGGCGTTTGGGTCTTGCTGTTCTTGGGTCTGTTTTTTGTCGTCGCGTGGCGCTTGAACGCCTCGTTCTGGAAGCACGTCAAGTAGCGTTTATTTCAGGGCCAGCGTCTGCTGAAGGTAGACGCTGGCCTTTCGTTTTTATCTGTAGTCATTTTTAGGACGGAAATCCAATATGATGGTCCTCTACTCCGGTACCACCTGCCCCTTTTCACATCGCTGCCGCTTTGTGTTGTTTGAAAAAGGCATGGATTTCGAAATCCGCGATATCGACTTATTCAATAAGCCTGAAGATATTGCCGTGATGAATCCCTACGGACAGGTGCCAATCTTGGTTGAACGTGATTTGATCCTGTATGAGTCAAACATCATCAACGAATATATTGACGAACGCTTTCCTCATCCGCAATTGATGCCTGCTGATCCAGTCATGCGTGCGCGCACACGTCTGTTTTTATACAACTTTGAAAAAGAGTTGTTTATTCATGTGGCAGCGCTTGAAGATCGCGCTGTACGCGCTGATGAAAAACGTATGAACGTCGCACGCGCAGCGGTACGCGATCGTTTGTCGCAACTTGCGCCTTTACTTCTTAAAAACAAGTATATGCTTGGCGAAGAGTTCTCGATGCTTGACGTTGCTATGGCACCTTTGCTCTGGCGTCTGGATCACTACGGTATCGAATTACCAAAAACAGCAGCCCCGATTCAAAAGTATGGCGAGCGTATTTTTTCACGCCCAGCGTATATTGAGGCGCTGACGCCGTCAGAAAAAGTGATGCGTCGTTAATCGGCACCGCAATGGCCGAAACCTCTACCAAACCGTACATGATTCGTGCACTGCACGAATGGTGTACTGATAACGGGTACACGCCTCACATCGTTGTGCGTGTTGATCAACATACGATGGTGCCACCCGCCCATATCCGAGATGGTCAGATCACGCTCAATATTGGCATGATGGCAACCAAGGGCCTGGTCTTGGGCAACGCCAGCATCGAGTTCCAGGCGCGCTTTAACGGCGTGACTGAAAACCTCTATATCCCTGTTGGTGCAGTGACTGCAATCTATGCGCGCGAAACCGGTGCCGGCATGGGCTTTGAGGTTGAAGAGCCTAATGCTGACAACATGCCAGCTACTAACTCCTCGACGGCTGGTTTTGCAGGCGGTGCTAAAGCACAGCCGTCTGAAACTGCAGCACCTTCAACTGCACCTAGCTCCGCGGCTACCGATCCAAAACGGCCTACACTCACGATTGTTAAATAGTGATACCTCAAAGCAAAAAACGTTTGCCATAATTCCTTTATAATTCGGCGCTCTGTTGTTAGTTCTCACTAACACTGGTCAGCAATAAATTGCCGGAGTAGCTCAGTTGGTAGAGCAGCTCACTTGTAATGAGAAGGTCGAGGGTTCGATTCCTTTCTCCGGCACCAAT
>CAMCII010000242.1 GCA_945874505.1 Bordetella parapertussis
GTTGACGCCATATTGATGTGCCCCCCTAAGGTCGCAGTAATGGCGGGCCCACTGCCCTGTGAAGGAATGTGATTCCATTTCACACCTGCTTCTTTGGAGAGTCCTTCAGGAATCAAGTGATTGGTCCCGAAGGTGCCAGAGCTTGTATAGGTGATTTTTCCGGGTGCCTTTTTTGAGGCATCAATCAAATCTTTAAAGGTTAGCCAAGGCGAACTCGACAACACCACAATTAACGAGCCACTTTCAACCAAACACGCGACGGGTTCAAACGAATCGAGGCTATACGTGACTTGCTTGTTGGTTAAAGGTACCACCGCAACCGAGGAGTGAGAGGTACCGACCAGCACGTAACCATCAGGTTTACTGGTCGCCACAAAGCCCGCACCCACTGCGCCTGCAGCACCGGGCTTGTAAACAAGCGATAAAGGTTGACCTAAGAATTCACCCATTCTTTCAATAAAAGGTCTTAACAAGTTGTCGGTATCACCTGGCTGAAAGGGGATAATGACTTGCACGGGCTTCACTGGAAACTTTTCAGCCGCCACACTTTGAGATGCCTGCAGGCTCAACATGCCGCTGAGCACCGAGATCACACCTAACCACAGAGATCGATTTAGTCGCATTTTGCTGTCATACCTCCATCAACAATTAACTCGGTACCGGTGATGAAACGAGCCTCATCAGAGGCTAGAAACAACGCGGCGTTTGCAGTATCACGACCGTCGCCCATAAAGGGCATCGGGATGCGCGCCTGGCGTCTTTTTAAAATAGCCTCGACATCACCCCCGCTTTGATTTTTTGCCACACGCACCTCAACCAAAGGTGTATGTAACTGACCTGGCAAGACAGAATTGATTCTGATCCCTTTACTAGCGTACTCAACCGCGACCACTCTACCAAACTGAATGACCCCCGCTTTTGAGGCCGCATAGCCAACTTGTGCAGCGCCAGACCAACGGATCCCAGAGATCGAGGCAATATTGACAATAGAACCCGACCCTTTTTCAAGCATGACGGGCATCACGTGCTTGCACATCATGAAAACTGTTTTGAGATTGATATTCATCTGGGCATCCCAGTTTTCTTCACTCAAGGTAATCGGGCCACCAGGTGAACCGCCGCCAACATTATTCACAAGGATATCGATGCCGCCATACTGTTTGACGCAGGCTGCCACTAAGGCGGGTATCGCTTTGCTGTCTAACACGTTGCATTGATAGGGCGTGGCCTCACCACCCGCCTCGGCAATCAGTGCAAGTGTTTCTGTCATGGTGCTTAAATCTTTATCCACCGCAAAAACACGCGCACCTTCTTGTGCAAATCTCACGGCGATTGCTCGTCCGTTGCCCCAACCGGGGCCAACACAGCCAGCACCGGTCACCAGTGCTACCTTCCCTTCTAAGCGTCTCGTCATCTTTGTTCTTCGCAAGAGTGGTTGATCGATCAAGCAGATAAATGGCTAGCGATCAAGTTCCGCTAGGGCCAAAGGTTGTGTACCCACCATCGACAACAATTTCTGTACCTGTAATAAAGGCTGCTTCATCCGACACTAAGAACAAAACGGCATGAGCAATATCCCAGCCTGTTCCCATTCGGCCAATCGGCACCATGGCATTACGCTTTGCTATTAGCGACGCGGCATCCGACTCGGAAAGTTGTTTGGTTAAGCGATGCTCAACAAGTGGTGTGTGCATCAGGCCAGGAACGACTGTGTTGCAACGGATTCCTTTTTTTGCATACGCACCAGCCGTTGAACGCGAGAACTGAATAATGCCGGCTTTACTAGCGCTGTAAGCCACGTGCGTACGATCTTTTGAATTACGCAAACCGGCAACCGACGAGATATTAATAATGACGCCCTTGCCCTGCGCTTCTAAAACTGGAATCACATGCTTACAACCAAGGAAAACAGTTTTAAGGTTGAAATCAATCTGACGGTCCCAGGCCTCTTCAGTCATCGTCACAGGGTTACCTGGCTCTGACCCACCAACGTTGTTGATCAGGATATCAATGCGTTTGAAACGATCAAGACAGGCCTGAACCATTTTCTTGACAGAGGCGGAATCGAGCATATCGCACAGATGCGTTGCACAGACAAAACCTTCGTCTTCAATCGTTTGACGAGTTTGCTCAACGGCTTCTTTTACAACATCAACTAGAAATACAGAAGCACCTTGCCGTGCAAGCAGCACTGCTGTTGCCCGCCCGTTACCCCAGCCAGGCCCGACCGAACCCGCGCCCGTTACGATTGCCACTTTTCCAGTTAGGTTAAGCATGTTGTCTCCAATTTTTATTTTTAAATATCATTTGCATGAACAGCTATCGGAATAGTCGAGCGTTTAATCACCTAAATTTTTTTTTCGTACTCCATCGCCGTTTCAATAAAATGAAACTGTCGAATGAATCAACTCGCGCGGCACTAAACACGAGCTGAGTCCAACCACCGGCCGCACCCTAGAACCTGGGGCACTGGTCGCCCATTTACCTGTTGCAGACATTCCATTAACCGCCAAGGGGTCAATTTCGCGACGAATCTTTTCGGCCTCTGAACGCTCTGCGGTTTTGACCGCCACACGCAAAATAACTTCATAGGGCTCATGTACCGGAGCAGGCGAAGACTCGCGATGCACACCATTGATCCCCAGATAGTCGAAACGAATCTCTGTAGCCTGCAAAGCAACCTTTTGAAAGCGCTGCTCAAGTAAGTCTTGCGTGCATTTTGCTCGCTCAAGCGCACCAGGGCCCGCAAAGATCACCATTTCTTCGGTCATAAAGCCTTCGGTCAAGCCGACCAAGGCCTTGAGCGTTGGGGTTCGCGGTTTGCCCGCTTGGTCAGCAAAGGCTTCGACCAGATCCTGGCCAACTTGCTTGAAACTGACCTTGGTGAAGTCAACAATACAGTCAGGGCAAATGTAATTGGCAGGGTCTCCAACTTCATAAAGCAATTGCTCTTTACAAGTGGCCTCAGACACGATCCCACCCGAATTCGAAAGCTTGGATAACAATACGCGATCGTCGCTCACTTCAGCGATAGGGTTACCGACATTGGCTAAATCAGGAACATCCTTATAACCAGGGTCACAAAAATAGCCGCCACTGAGTTGGCTGCCGCACTCCATCAAATGTCCGATCACCATCCCCTTCGCCATCAACTGATAGTCGTCAAAACTCCAGTCAAACTCATAAGCAAGCGGGCCTAGATATAAACAGGCGTCAGCGATGCGAGTGGTAATGACGACATCAGCCCCGCCTTTTAGCGCCTCAACAATCCCTTGGGCACCGAGATAAGCCTCTGCAGACACGACCGTATCAAGACTCTCGGCGATTGGTTTGCCCGTCTCTATGAAATCTAACCCCATCGTGCCAATCGTCTTCGTTAAAATTCCGCCCGACACTGAAGCAACCCGTAGATTTTGAATACCCAGCTTGATCGCCAAGGCCGCCACCTGTTGCGCCGCCTCTTCAGGATCTAACCAACCCTGGTTAGTAATAATCTTGATTCCTTTTTCTTTACACGTTTTTAGAATCGGTTCCATCCGCGGAAGCAAATAGGGATCGTAGGGCGGCACGCGGTCAGTTTCCATGCGAGAGACCTGAGCAGCGCTCATAGTGACCTCAGACATCGAGTCAAAGCATAGGTAGTTGACGTTTCCGCGATTCATCAAATCTGTCGCTGGCTCAAACCGATCTCGCGACCAACCAGCCGCAGAGCCCAGCCGCACCGTCTTGCCAGTTTTTTTCTGAGCCATCACGCAGCCCTCTTGACTGCAGCTGAACGGCCGACATAATCAGCCGGCATGTCCAGCGGTAAGGTCAGCATGAGCGATGACAAGGCTTTGCCAGACTCTTCAAAAGCCAACGTACGCGAACGGCCACCCTCAAGCACGTCAGTCATCACAAAGTTTAAGGCGCCGATTAACGGGACTTCGTAGCGACGAATAACGCCTTTCGTAATGGGACCGTAGACAGCACGAACCGCTTCAATCGTCACTTGTTCGAGTAACACCGCGTAGTCGCGAATATCGTACGCAATGACCGACACCATCGAGTCATTACCTTTTTCGCCCGAACGAGAATGCGCGACTTCGCGCAGCGGCAGTGTCTGAGTCGTCACTTTTATTTGTCTCTTTTATATTTTTATAAAACGGTACCTTCGGGTACCTACGCCCCAATATAGTCCGATGACTGCTCGCAAGCAAGTGAGAATCTATCTTTTACGGGCCAAAGCTTGAACGCATCTGAATCCCCCAACTGCCGTCGACTTTAGTCAGAACATACAGAGACTCATACACCCCGATAACAGAGTCGTCGCTTCGAAACCGCGTATAACTTAAAGCGTAATGAGCCTTGATATCGCTGCACTGCACCAACTCGCGCGAAACCCAACGACTATATTTCCAGTCATCTTCGCGCCGTAGACGTTCAAATAAATCCATCGGGTTATCGCCCGCCTTGGGATAGATTTTGATTTGTCCGCCAGCAAAACGTACATGAGGGAAATGCATGGCTGAGTCCATCGCATTCGCGTCATACTGGTTCAGTCCGTCCATGAAACGGTCGAGCACTAACATACAAGCTTGATGCAATTCTGGGTTACTTTTTGCGTGGTTGGTCATCTCGTATGGCTTCAAAAAATTCAGTGGCTAACACCTGTTCGCGATCGCAGCGAGCCCAGTAACTCATATCAAAACGTGAGCAGATCTTTGAGACTGCTTCGCGTATTTCTGGATAAGGATTGAGGAAATCGAATGCCACGGATAGCTCCAAGCAATTTAGTCGAATTCATGTTGAGTCAATGAGATCGCATGTCAAGCAAGCCTGACCTTAGCATCGGCTGACTACGGGGACATATTCAAAGGCAATGTTTTTTATTAGTTAGTGTCTTGTCTTTAATACCGACAACCAAGTCGTCTCTTATTGCAAAATGATACTGCATGAGTAGCCATAACAGTAGTTCACGAACAAAAAAATGCTGCAATGGGTCAATTTGACGACCACACTTATATTGTGCACTGGGCTGGACTGCCACAAACGACAAGCGCCGCACGACACCTTTCGATTACGTACCCGAGCTGACGATTTTAAATTGCATACTCCGCCAGACTCTATTAAGCTAGGCTACGACAAAAAATAATCATACAAAGTCGTGCTGCTCCTCCTTATACATAAAAATTATAAATTCACGATAGAGGCAAACATGTTAATCACTCAGAGACGTTTCTTAGGTTTGTTTTTTTCAGCACTTGCCGCCCTTGTGCTGTCGACGACACCTGCGCATACCTTCGCAAATAATTATCCAACCAAGCCGATAACAATCATCACCCCGGTCGCGCCTGGCTCGCCCTTTGATCAACTCACCCGTTTGTTTGCCGAACGCTTAAGCCGTAAGTTAAAAACCACAGTCGTCATCGAAAATGCGACGGGTGGTCAAGCGATGGTTGCTACTAAGAAAGTGTTGAACGCCCCAGCTGATGGCTACACTTTATTTATGACCTCTAGCGGTCTGGCGACAACGCCCCTGATTGTAAAAGACGCTGGGTATGTTCTTGATGACTTCACCCCAATCGCTCCGCTCGGTCAGGCCCCTTACATATTTTTTGTCAGCTCCTCGATGAAGGCAACGGATATCCCTTCACTGATGAAAGAAATCAAAGAACGTGGTCGATCACTAAACCATGGGGTCTTAACCAGCTCTCACTTAAGCGTGGTGTTGGCAAAAAAAATGGCAGCAACCGCTGGCGGAGAACCCTATGAAGAGATTGGCTACAAGGGTTCGCCTCAAATGTCTGCTGCACTGCTCGCCGATGACGTTCAAATGATTGGAACGACCTACAGCATAGTCGGCCCGCACCTAAAAGGCGGCAAGGTCAAGGCAATTGGGGTTTTGGGAAGGGATAGAAGCGTCCATATGCCAGAACTCAAGACCTTTATCGAGTCTGGCTATGAAGATATCTATATCAATGTCTGGTCTGCACTTTATGCAAAAGCTGCTATCCCGAAGGATATCGCCGACAAACTTCGTACCGCCTCTGCTGAAATCATTGCCGATCCATCGTACAGAACCGCGATGCTTCTGACCGGGTGTGAATTCTGGCCCATCCGCGTTGAAGACATGCAACCGGCCTTTTATAAAGAGGCCGCAATCTTCAAACGAGACATGGAGAAGTTCAAATTGAAATTTGACTAAGGCGACGATCGCACG
>CAMCII010000243.1 GCA_945874505.1 Bordetella parapertussis
GCTACGCGGTTGCCCAAACCAGCCCTGCCCAAGCGCGAAGACGCCAAGATTGACTAATACCAACAGAATAAAAAAAGTTCGCATAAGTTTCGAGGATAGGTGGTCAAGTCGAGAAAATAGTTGTACCGTACAGCACACAACCTAGGATAGCAGGTTAGAGGTTGCTCTTTATTAAAAATATAGTCATCTGGCTGGGTCAACTCTGAGCATACTGGGGCATGGCTAAGGTGATAAAGCCGGTAAAGGAGGCAAAATGAAAAAACGCATAAAAATAATAGTCGCGTTGTGGTTCAGTGTGTTTAGCATGATCGGCTTGAACGCGAAAGCGCAGCCATATCCAAATAAGCCGATCCGGATTATCGTGCCTTTCGGACCAGGCGGTACGACCGATATCATTGCCCGATCGATGGCAAGAAAGCTGACCGAACAACTCGGAGTGAGTGTTCAGGTTGAAAATAAAACTGGCGGCAGTAGTATTGTCGGATCTCAGTTTGTCTCAAAGGCAACGCCAGATGGTTACACCTTGCTCATGGCAGGGTCCCCTCACTCGATTAACCCAAGCCTCAGAAAAGACATGCCGTACGACTCCGTAAAAAGTTTTGAACCAGTCACGTTGATTGGAACCGTACCGATGGTTCTGGTGACGCACCCTTCGTTGCCTGTCAAAACCTTTCAAGAATTTGTAGCGTATGGCAAAAACAATCCAGAGGCTTTGCGCTGCGGAATCGTACCCGGCAGCGGTAACCACATGGCCACTGAGTCGCTCAAGTTGGCTGCTGCGGTGCCTCTAATGCCCGTACCCTATCAATCCGATGCGCCGATGGTCGTCGATTTGTTGGGAGGGCATATCAACTGCGTGGTGCTGATTTCGACCCAAGGAATTTCTTATATCCGAGAAGGGCGCTTAAACGCAATTGCGGCGACCAGCGAACAGCGTTTAGCCATTTTGCCGAATGTACCGACCTTACAAGAGCTTGGGCTCAAAGGATTTTTGGCGGGTTCTTGGAATGGGCTGTTTGCACCAGCAGGCACACCTTCTGAGGCGACTGAGTTAATCGCAAAAGAAATTCAGCGTGCGCTAAAAGATCCGAAGATTATCGAACAATACGCTCAAATTGGAATCACAATTATTGGCACGGATCCGCAAGGACAAGCTAAATTTTTAGCCTCTGATATTGCTCGCTGGCGCGATGTGATCAAGAATGCGCAGATTTCGCTTCAGTAGAGATCTTTGTGCGGCCGAACAATATTTCACTCCATAAACTTTGTCTTATGACTCAAATAGGAATACAAAATGTCTTCAAATGATGAGCAGGCTGTGTCAAAAGCTCTTGAGCAAGAGGCGCTTAAACTCGATGCGCGCCGCTGCGAGGTGTTGCTCGCAGCCGATGGAGTGGGGCTTGCAGCCATCGTTGACGAGGGGCTGACCTACACGCATGCGAGTGGTCGGCGCGATACCAAAGCCACCTACGTGGATAGCGTGTCGACCGGGCGCTCAAAGTACACCAGACTAGATCGTGAAGAGGTCACCGCCCGCGCCGTTGGTAACGTAGTATTGGTGGAAGGCAAGGTCAATATGACGGTTGTGGTCGAAGGGGTTGAGAAAAATCTTTACAACCGCTATCTGGGCGTTTGGACTGCTGTGAGTGGCAAGCTGTTGTTGACGGCTTGGGCATCGACGAAACTCAATTAACGAGCGCTGACATCAATATGCATATTGGCATTTTTGGCGCGGGTTCGGTTGGCGCATACGTTGGAGGAATGTTGGTCCTTGGCGGCCATGAGGTCACAATGATTGACCTGTGGTCCGAGCATGTGTCTCACATGAAACAGCACGGACTTTCGCTTTCGGGGTCTCAAGGAAAATTTCATGTGCCCGTGCACGCGCTGCATTTGTCTGAAGCGCAAGCGCTACTAAACAATAAAGTTGACGTGGCGATTTTGTGTGTCAAGTCCTATGACACGGAATGGATGACTTTATTCTTGCGCGATTACTTGTCTTCTGACGGCTATGTGTTGTCAATGCAAAATGGAATGAATGAAGAGGCCATTGCACACTTAGTTGGCTGGGGCCGCGTGGTTGGGTGTGTGCTAAATACCATTGGCGTCGAAATGACGGGGCCTGGTCAAGTGATGCGATGGATGAAGCCTGCGCCGCCGGGCTATCCGGTTTTCAGGATAGGCGAGATGCATGGTCGTGTGACACCTAGAGCCTTACAGATCGCGGAAGTCTTGAAGTCTTGTGACCACGCCGATGTCACCACAAACTTATGGGGTGAGCGTTGGTCAAAGCTCACCAACAATTCGACAGCGAGTGCGATCGGGCCATTGACTGGGATGGGAATTGTTGAGATGTTCGCACATCGCGATACGCGTCGCCTATCTATTAAGTTGGCACAAGAAGGTGTGTTGGTCGGCCACGCAATGGGCTTGCAGCTAGAGAAAATTTCATCGATTACGCCTGAGGTCTGGTTGGCGGGTAATCCGAATGTGCCAGATGGTTTTGCGCAAATCGAGAAAGAGCTAAAAAAATGGGAAGAGCGCCTTGATGTGACGGGTCAAGCCTCAACCCTGCATGACATTCGTCGGGGACGACGAACGGAAATTGATTCGATCAACGGATTGATCGCGCAGAAAGCTCATGAGTTGGGTGTTGCAGCGCCGCTTCATACAACCTTGACCGCTCGTGTGAAGCAACTCGAAGCGGGTGAGTTGATTCAGGGGATAGACACGATAAAAGATCTGTTTGACTAACAATTGGAGTTTTTCCCCGAGATCATCGATCAGATCATCTCGGGTTGCGAATCTCGTATTGCCACGGTCAGAGCGGGTCTTGTTGATTCAACCGCCCGCAGACTTAAACGCCGGCAAAGTCGCGCAAGCGATTAAACACCGCGGTATCAAACTCAAGCCCGTCTTTTAAATTGCGCGCGCGTTCTTTGAAAGAGCGTTCTGACGGTATACGAATCTCGTCAACGCCGGGTGCCCGCTTTGAGGTTTTAATGCGGGTGATCAGGGCGCTGACATCTTCTTTGTACTGTTCGGTCGAGAGCATCAGATCAGGTTTGAAGGCGATGATCAGGTGCCCGTTGTTTTTATCTGCAGTGGTACCAGCGCCGGTGAGTAAACCCATCGCGTGCATCATCAGCGCCAGACCAAACCCCTTGTGACCTGCGAAGGGTAATAAGGCGCCCTCGCGCGCGGCGGTTGGATCTTGGGTGGGATTGCCGTGCACATCAATGGCCACACCCTCGGGCAATTTTTCACCACGGCGTTCACGCAAGGTGAGATCGGTGTACATAATGGCTGAGGTACCCATATCAAAAATCAACGGGCCGTTTGCCGTCGGCAAGCCAATCGTAAGTGGGTTGGTGCCCAAAATCGACTCGATACCGCCTAGAGGCGCGACATAGCTTTGTGAACTGACGGTATGAATCACCACCAGGTCGTGATTGACGAGTTTCTCAACGTAGTGCGCACCGCGCCCGCTCATCCAGCTATTTTGTACCCCACCGATGGCAAACCCACTGACCAAGGCTTTAGCTTGAACGGCCTCACCCAGGCGCTGAATGGCCAGCATCCCGATATTATTGCCACCTTCAAATACAATCGATACTGGTGTTTCTTTAATGACTTTCATGGGGGTTCGGGGGAGCAGATTACGCTTGCTCTCGATCGCATCAAGTAGCTTAGGTAGACCCGAGTACTCATAGCCACACAGCGCGGCATCAATGATGTGTTCGGCGATGACGGCAGAATCGTCGGCTGAGTAATCCATTTTGCGAACCACCGCTTCGGCGAGTTCGCGGGCTTGGCTGACGGTGAGGCGTGTACGTTCTTGTGGCTGTGGTTGTGACATGGCTCGATTCACTATTTGAAAATAAGAAGTTGAAAAGGAAGGCGAAGATGAATATGAACGTTAAAAATGTAAAAACTGTGTTGGATGATCTTCAATCAGAGTGACCGTTGGCACTACAACCTAAACCATGCGCGCGAGTCCATCGAGCACTGGGTTGGCGATAAATTCTATTTTTAAGCCTGCATGCATGCGACGCACTTCGGCCTCGACCTCTGGCCAGCCTCCACCACTCACACAAAGAATAGGGGCGACTCCAAAATATTTTTGAGCAATGTCGCATTGTCGCCAAACGGCACCGGCCTGCGCTGCCACGACGCCGGTAGCGATCGCTTGAAGCGTATGGGTTGGATATTCGGTTGTCGCACCGCTGGCCAGCGGCAAATTGGCGGTGCCTTGCGCTAAAGACTGACGCATCAGAGCGGGGCCAGGCAAAATGAGACCACCCTTAAACACTTTGTCTGGGCTGAGTGTGTCGATGGTGGTTGCTGTGCCGAAGGTGGCCAGCACGAGCGGCGCTTGAACGTCTGGAAAATGACCCGCCAAACCCAACAGTGCGGCCCAGCGATCGGCACCGAGTTGAGAGGGTTTGTCGTAGGTGTTGCGCACGCCCAAGTGCTCAGTCGTCGGTAAGATCCATTGAATTGGGCAACCAGCCTCTGCTAAAGCCTGTTCGATCAATTGTGCGACCACATGCCCTGCAACATTCACGCCCCGGGCTTCGCGCGGCTGAACTGGAAGCGTACTGAGCCATTTGCGCAACGCATCGGGTAGCTGAGTCAGCGGGCTTAACGCCATCGCGTGTACGGCAGCTTCGCGCCCCATGGTAGGGTGATGCCAACCGAGTTTGATCCGACTGTTTCCAACGTCAAGCAATACGATCATCGAGTGCCTTTAAGTGTTGCGGTAGCCCCGAGGGTGGGTTGGCGTCGAACCGAGACATCCCCCACCAAAATGGGTACCACCGCAGAATCGGTTCGTACAAGCAGTCGGCCGCTTGAATCAGTGCCTTGCGCGATCCCTGTATGCAAGGTGCGCCCCTGATCGACAATGTCGACAGGCACCGACGCAAGCACATCGACTGATTGATACAAATCCTGAAAAGCAGCATAACCTGTTGCGGCGTAGGCGTCTAAGGCCTTTTTCCACGCTTGAGCAATCGCGACCACGATGTTGCTGGGGCAAAGCACGGCTGTGTCTAACTCTGAGGAGGGCGACACGCCAGCCAAGATCTCAGATACATCCGCAATATCGCGTGCCAAATGCGTTGACAGGGCTCGCGCGCCACGTAAATTAATGCCAATGCCAATTACCAGACAGGGGTTGCGCGTACTAGATCGTTGTGCCGTTTCGACCAAAATCCCAGCAAGCTTGCCCGAGCCCCATTGCAGGTCATTGGGCCATTTGAGGGCAAGTGCTTGGCAGGCCTGTTGCCCAAGCAGCGGCGTAAACAGTTGTCTGAGTGCCAGGCAGGTTGCTACGCCCAAGGCTGGCGAGATACCGGGTAGTTGGGCAAGCGGTATGTCAGGCGCAAAGGCGCATGAAAACATCAAGGAGTCGCCCGCGGTGTTCTGCCAGGGGCGTGCGGCACGGCCGCGGGCAGCACCCTGCGTGTGGGCGCCCAACAGCCAGGGCATAGCGTTGACCGACCCGCGCTTAATGCCTTGACTGAGATCATCGTTTGAAGACCCGGTTTCTTGCGCCCATTGCACCGAGCCAAAATCAGGTAACGCCAAGCGTAAACGCTCAACGAATGCTGCCGGCGTCAGGAACTCAGCACGCTGTTTTTTGTCTGTCAGGTCTGTCATAAGAATCATCTTACCAACCTATGCGCTTAGGTAAGATTGATCGTCTAAGATGAGGTTAGTGCCCTTGTACTCCTGCCAACCCGTTATTTTTAGGATCTAAGCTTTGCCAGACCCGGTTTTAGTCAATTCTGCAGCGCTTCAGACTGTCGTGAACGACGGTGTGATTTGCCGGCTTTTGGGTGACTGGAACGTACAACAGCTTTCGACGCGCGGCGCAGTGTTGGCGCGGCGCCAGGCCTTGGCTCAAGTGAAAAGCGCTGTACGTTGGGATCTCTCTGGCATCCAAACGCTTGATGCGGTAGGTGCACAATTGCTGTGGCAGGCCTGGGGGCAATGTATTCCACCAGATACAGTGCTCACTCCAAGCCAGCAAGCTTTGTTAGAGGTGTTGGCGCAGCACCCGATTGCAGACGAGCCCGCTCCGAAAGCGACCCAGTGGTACGAGTGGATTCGCACCCTTGGTCAGGGCTGTTACGTTGTGGCCGGTCATGG
>CAMCII010000244.1 GCA_945874505.1 Bordetella parapertussis
TGGCGTGTATGGGAAGAATGCCTCGGTTCGAAGCCCATGCAGAAATGATGTCAATGCCTGGTCGAGTGCGAATACTGCCAGCCAAATCCTTGGCATCACCTAGAGTAAAAGACCCAATAGCAGTATTCCCTCCAGCAGAGCCATCAAAGGAAAGGGTCTGTACCTTAGGAGGAATTGAAGAAAGCCAAGCGAATTTACCGGTACACCGATCACGGAACATCCCGTTTTCGCTTACTTTTAGGGCACTTGTCACAAAGTGATGATCAACGCTAAAAGATATCGTGAGCTCAGCGGATGATTGATCTTGGATGCCTTTGTGGGCAAAAGCCTCAGCAAGCGGCTCGGTACTTTTGGTAAAGGACAAATCGATGGCGTGACCAGCTAGCCAACTGCGGATTCGAGTCATACCGTGAGAGTCTCCACCAGACAGTCAGCTATCGCGATTGAAGGGCCAACCACGATTTGGATCCACATCATGAATAGGGTCCATCGTGATGATGCTCATCATGTCATCATATTCGGTCAGCCGAAACTCACCTATCACTGCAGGCCAAAGATCAGAATGTGCAAGGATCTCCTCCTCATGGCTAGTGCTGATTTCTGTGACTAATCCTAATTCGCACAGGCGTTGAAGCAAAGTCTCGCACCCCGTGACAGCCTCTGAACCGTATCGAGACCCAAGCAAAGTGAGAAGTTCATCTCTTGCTCCGCCTCTAAGGATGTGATCCCAAACAGTGGCAGCACCTTCCTCCAACAGAAACAATCGTCCCGCTACCATATCCATGATGATAGTTTCACCCTCGAGCGGGTCACTGACAAAACGCTTGGTATCAATTTCGAACCGTATCATGGGATTATGACTCATTCACTCACTCCAGCAATTGATGTATTACTAGTCCTTCGCATTCGGTAATAATACGACATCGACGAACAAAGAGATTTTGATGACACAAGTAGAAGTTTCGGTGATTGTTCCTACTTATAATCGAGCCCATCGGTTGGCCAGATGTCTTGACTCGATTCCGTGGCGCACTCATCGCAATCTGGAAATAGTGGTTGTTGATGATGGTTCGACGGACAATACGCGTAATGTGTTGAGTACGTTCGTCAAACAGGAAGCACCCCTACGACTCGTTGAGTTTAAAGACAATCTTGGCGTAGGTGCAGCGCGCGTGGCGGGGCTTGCGCATTCGAGAGGTGCGATCGTAATGTGGCTAGACTCAGATGATGAGTGGCTTCCGAGTGCGTATGAGCTGCTCCTAGACAAACTTACCAGCACAGAACATGTTGAAGTAGTTCTGGGGCAAACCTTTCATCGAAAAGAACCAGGGCTGGCTTGGCCTGCCTGGGTCCCAGAGTCAATGCGCGGTGAGGCGGGGTTTTGTCATGTTTTCGGCGCCATGGCGATGCATAAAAGCGTGTTTAGAACCCGTACTCCTCGCATATGCCCGAGAGTTAAACAATAAAAAGCGTCTTAGGGAAAAGCTTTAATCGCTGGCCCGACGCTTAAAGTCTCGGTGGATATAACGCTGTAGCAACTGAACGACGAGTTATTGCTGCTCAAGAAAGTCGGCGTAGGCTTTAGCCAGACCGGTAGGCAGGGACTCTTGGGCTTTCCAGCCGAGACTGTTTATGAGTGAGCTATCCATCCATTTACGGGGGGCACCGTCGGGTTTTGTGGAGTCAAATTCGATCTGGCCGGTAAAACCCACCGTTTGGGCAATCATTTGGGCCAATTCTGCGATGGTCACATCAGAGCCACTACCTAAATTAATGTAGCCTTGCATGGCTTGGGTGTGTTGCGCATACAGAGCCTGCGGTAGTTGCATGACATGCACACTGGCAGCCGCCATATCATCCACATACAAAAATTCGCGCCTGGGCTTACCTGTGCCCCAAATAGCTACGCTTGGGGCATTGACCAGTTTGGCTTCATGAAAGCGGCGTATGAGTGCAGCAATGACATGGCAGTTTTCTAAGTGGTAGTTGTCGCCAGGACCATACAGGTTGGTGGGCAAGACGCTGCGATAGTCCACGCCGTGGCTCTCACCGTATTGGCGGTTGTAGCTTTCACAGAGCTTAACGCCTGCGATTTTAGCAATGGCATAGGGCTCATTCGTGGGCTCTAGGGTACCAGTGAGCAAAGCGTCTTCGCGCATGGGCTGCTGGGCCATGCGGGGGTAAATGCAGCTAGAACCCAAAAACAAAAGTTTTTTAACCCCGTTTTGAAAGGCTGCGTGAATGACATTCGCCTGGACCATGAGGTTGTCATAAATGAATTCAGCAGGGTAAGTGTTATTAGCATAAATGCCCCCCACCTTGGCCGCCGCCATATAAACCTGATCGGGCTTTTCAAGTTCAAAAAAAGTATTCACTGCGGCTTGATTGCACAAATCGAGCTCGGGATGGGTTCGTCTGACGATCTGCTCTGCGGGGTGATCTTGCGCCAACAGTTGGCGAACAATGGCACTACCTACCATGCCACGGTGGCCAGCGACGTAAATTTTAGGAAAGTTAGTCATGGGGTGAAAGTTTTATTGCTCACAAGCGATCTGGCTGTCAAATACTAGTGTTTCCAACAGCTTCCCGCACCGCTGCCAAATACTTTTCAATCACAATCTGCTCGTCAAATTCGGCTTGCATCTTGGCGCGCCCGCGCAGACCCATTTCAGAGCGCTGTGCACAAGATAGCTGCAACATTTGTGACATTTTTTCAGCCAAATCTGTAGCATCACGCATTTTGCACAGGTAGCCGTTGATGCCGTCATCCACTACCTCACGGCAGCCCACGGTATTCGTGGTGATGATAGGGCGAGCCATGGCTGCAGCCTCCAAGAGACTCCGGGGAGTGCCTTCGCGATACGAGGGCAATACAATGCAATGCGCCATGGCAATCTGGGCGCGTACGTCATCGCTGACACCTAGGTAATTCACCACGCCCTCTGCTACCCAAGCATCCATGTCGGATCGGGCGATGGCCGCGGGGTTTTGCACATCCAAGAATCCAAGTAGGCAGAACTCAGCGTTTGGCCATCGCTTGCGCAGTTGCCGGGCTGCCTCGACATATTCGCACACGCCTTTGTCGCGCAACATACGTGCAATCAACAAAAAACGAAACTTGGTTAAATCGTTATGGCAAGTCGGGTCAGCGCCGTGACATTTCTTGGCAGCTGGACTTGCTGGATAGTCGAGCTTAACTTGCAACGGTAATACAGGCGGTGCAAACCTCACCAAATCAACCCCAGAGCCTGGCAGCAGCTCAGTCAGCTCGCCGCGTACCAAGCCGCCCTCCACAAACATCGCTCGATCATCTGGGTTCTGAAAGAACACCTTTGTTGAGCGGCCTAACGCCAAACGGTACAGGCTGCGCACCACCTTGACCAACCAGCCTCCGCTGATAAATACCGCGCCAAGTCCGGCAATGTTGTTAATCACGGGTATGCCCAACCAGTGCGCCGCTAGGGAGCCATACACATTTGGCTTGACGGTGTAGCCCAAAAACACATCAGGCCGCTCTTGCTTGAGTAAGCGCCAAAAGCGCCAAAGCAGTAAGCCATCGTGCAGTGGGTTGGTGCCGCCGTTGGCCATAGGCAGTGGCACAAAACGGCAACCCAGCGCAGAAAGTTGATTGACAAATTCGTCTGGCGGGGCCACCGCCACCACTTCGCAGCCTTGGGCCACAAGGGCCTTGATCAAACCAGAACGGAAATTAACCAGATTCCAGGCTGTATTCAGACAAATTAGTACTTTCACTGCGACAACCATACCCATGGATAAAACTGGTAGGGCAACCAGGCATCTGCATGCTTCGCAAAAAACAACCAGACAAACAACACAAATGCACTATAAGAAGTGACTAAAAAAATCCAGATGGTGCTTCCCGCACGATGCCGCGACATGGCATCAGGTAGGCGTGACAATACAAATAACTGCAGCGGTATCCAGTACAACGCGACACGATCTACTGCCGTAGAAGACGGCGACACTACCAGAATCCCAGCCAAGCCCAAAGCACTCAAAGACATCCAGGTCCAAAAAGTGCGTTCATTTTTGGGCATGGCGAAGCGATGCCTGAACAACAAAAACAACATTGCGGGCACCGCATTCATAGCCAAACGAATAGCCGCACCGCTTGACTGGTATTGAGCAACTACATAGTTTTCATAAAGAGCATCGACCGATTCCTGTAAAAACAAGGCATAAAACACAAGCCCCGAAACGCTCACCCACAGCACCGTCCAAAGTCGATTTTTAGCACCACCCAGTAGCGCCAACGGAATCATAATAACAGCTGATTTGTGAAAGGTAGCTGCCAAAAAAACGAACACAACGAACCGTAAAATTTTTCGGTCAGAAAGGGCCGCCAACCCGAGCATAACGAACCCGATGGCCACACTTTGGCGCGTGTAACCCATAGCGACAACGGTCACCAAATACGGCACTGCAACCACAAGAGCCAACCCAGGTAAGAGTTGCGCACGACAAAACACGACCAAGCCCCAAACGAAAATGGCAGCGGACACAGTATTGACTAAATAAGGCCCTAAATCCAGGTTGGCAGTCAGCCAGTTTAATGCTCTATAGGCAGGATCACCCCGACTAATCGCCTCTTTAAATGTCTCGAATGATGCTATTTCGATGTGTCTCAAATAATTGAACCAATCACCCCCCACCTCGTGACGGAGTCCAATCATTAGCACTAGCACCACAAACATCAGGCGCCACGAGCTTGGCCAATTAGCATTGGCCTTCACCCCAAAGGGCAAGCGATCAGCGGCGCGCCATGCAGCCACAACAAACAACAACCAATAAGCCAACATACTATTTGTTTCCTTCCAGCCAGGACTGAAACATCAACACAGCCCACAAGCTTGGCGTGTGGTCCCTCTTACCACTCAGATGTTCGGCCCACTTGGTGCGAATAGGTGTCGGTTAATAGTAGCCTTCACGCTCCAGTCTTTGCGCATCCAGCAAGCCCTCAGCCCATTCTCGCAGAGGCCCACGAAGCCATTGCCCCACGGGTATACCAAAACCGGCCTTGGGCCGGTCGATGAGTTCGCGAGGTACATATTTGTAAAGCACCTGGCGCAAGGCCCACTTGCCTTGGTTGCCACGAATTTTCATATGTAACGGCAAGCGCCAAGCAAGTTCTGCCACCCTGTGATCAAGAAACGGTACACGTGTTTCGAGGCTAGTAGCCATGGCAGCTCTATCCACCTTGCACAGAATGTCATCGGGCAAGTAGCTCATGCTGTCAAGGTACATCATTCGCTCGGCAGCAGAAAGGTTGTCTGGCACTTGGATTACCGCATAAGTTTTGCCTCCTGCCAACTTCACCACACTCCCCGGATCCTGCCACTCCGACACCAGGCTCATATAAAGGTCATCCATATTACGCACATACTGCAAACGCGCGCCCAGTTTATACACCTTATCACCCATACGGGATATTCCATGTGAGCCTAGCATCACGCGATTCAAGGGCTTATTCAGCGCGTCCCACGCGCCTAAGGGCACGCCAGTGATGGCCTTTCCCAAAAACTGCCTTAATGGGTAAGGTACAAGAGCTAAACGATTCCAAATACGCGGCCCCCAAAAGTAGCGGTTGTAGCCACCAAACAATTCGTCACCTGCGTCACCACTCAATGCGACGGTAACTTGCTGCCGCGCAGCCTTGCACACCAAATGAGTTGGAATTTGTGACGAATCAGCAAAGGGCTCGTCGTAAATCTCGGGCAGTTGCGGTATTACCGCTTGGGCATCAACAGACGAAACAAAAAGCTCACTATGATCGGTTCTCAAGTGTTGTGCTACCTCCTTGGCATAAGGCGACTCGTCGAACCCAGCATCTTCAAAACCCACAGTAAAGGTCTTGACTGGCCGCATTGCCTGCTGCTGCATTAGCGCTACGATGGTGCTCGAGTCCACTCCACCTGACAAAAACGCCCCCAAAGGCACATCGGCCAAAGACTGAAGCTGCACGGCCTTGGCCAAACATTTCTCCAGCTCGTCACCTGCAGCAACTTCATCGGTTATCTGATTCAGTTGCCCCGCTCGTACCACATCAGCCAATGCCCACCATCTCATGATTTTTAATTTGTTATTACAAGGGATGTGAGGAAAACCATCAAGTGTCAACAAACACCCAGGCT
>CAMCII010000245.1 GCA_945874505.1 Bordetella parapertussis
AGGTAGTAGCGCACGTCAAATTTCATTCGAGAATCACCAAAGGCTTCGAAGCCGCACTCGTAAGGCGAAAGCTTTTGCGCATCGGGGCGATTTGGGCCAATTAAAGAACCCGCCGCAATCAGGGCAAAACCAATCAGGCTACCCACCACGATGAAGAGTAAAACTGGAAAGTATTGTTGAAGATTCATCCAGACGTCTCGGCAGTTACACAAACTCTAAGAGTATACACCGGCACTAGGGGTTTTACCCGCAGAAGCAAACCCAGATTTGATGCTCAGTCAAAAAAAACAGGCCACTCAAAGAGTGACCTGTTTTCATTTGATACATCACCAAGCTAACCGAAGTTAGCTTGTACTCTAAGCGGTTGCTTAGAATGCGTGACGCAGACCAACAGTCGCAGTGTTGCCTGACAAACCGGCGATACCCTGGAAGTTGTTGACGTATGAATAGATGGCGTACACGTTGGTGCGGTTGGTGAACTTGTATGAATAACCCAAGCCCCATGTCAACTGAGTTGCGCCACCAATATCAGCAACGACGCCTGTGTGTGACAGACCTTGGTAGGCAGCCATCACAGTACCGTTTGCGCCAACTGGGGCCGACGCGTTAATGTTCCAGGCGTTTGTACCAGCGCCTTCAGCAAACACGATACCACCGGATCCGAACGGGTTAGTGATAGAGCTTGATACTGAAGTCGTTGATTGGCCTTGGATCAGACCACCGCGAACCTGATTGTATGCAGCGCCGACTTTAAAGATTTTGGCGTCATACGCACCAGCAACAATCCATGATCTCACGTTTGTGCCGTTTTGGCCGGATATGGTGTTAGCTGCTGGAGTGAACTGGTCATACACACCAGTTATATAAAAGCCACTGTTTGTATAGCTCACAGCGCCTGAAATGTTGCGCATGTTGTTGCCAGTGTCAAACGAACTGCCTTGTGATGCGTCGGCAGCGACACCCCCAGTTGACAACTGACGGTTAGTTGCCAAGCCAGTGTTGAATGAGTATTGAGCACCAACCTTGAAGCCTGACAGGCTAGGTGACTGATACATAATCATGTTGTTTTGACGAACAGCAGTAATGCCCATTACGCCAGAGATGTTGATGATTGGCGCGTTCACACCGAAGGCGCTATCAATCGGGCCACCGGCAAATTTAAATGCCAAGTTCAATTGACGACCGATATCAACACGACCCCAAGCGCTGTTTTGCACACCGATGATTGCAGCACGTGACCATTGGCCGGCAGCATTTGTTGTGCCGTCGTTGACGTTAACTTGACCTTCCAAGTTCCAGACAGCCTGATTGCCTGAGCCGAGGTCTTCAACACCGCGAACGCCAAAGCGTGAAGTTGACTGAGTACCTGACACGACAGCGATGCTACTTGTCGAAATGTCAACTTTGCTGAATGGGCCAGAAGACAGGTTCCAGTTTTGGTAGCGAACGCCACCGTCTAACAGACCGTACAAGGTAACTGATGATTGAGCCGATGCGGCACCAGCAAAGCCGGCTAACAGGGCGGCAGCGAGCAGAGTCTTTTTCATTTAAGAAATCTCCGTAAATTTGAGTGACAAGAGCAACAAACGGATGTTTTGTTCGCTGCCCCCCTAACTCCGCTAAGGGAAGTTGACGCTATTGCATCAAAAAACCGAGGCTGTGGCTATGATTCTCGACATAAACCTGCCACAGAGGTGGTGTTTTGTTGGCTTAGTGCAACGTTTCGATGTTTTTACACCATTCAACACAGGGTTTACCCTTATTTATACAAACCCTAGAATATTTTTAATTTACCTTTAAGGGGCTCACCAATCGCACCCTTCTTCTGCGCGGAGCCTCACATGCACATCACGCGTCTCAACTGCCTCACCTTGCCTACTTGACCCGCACGCTATCCATGGCCGCACTCAGCGACTGCTGACTTGGCTCAACACACAGCACGTTTGCACAAGCCACTGATTTTGCCGACGGCTTTCCCAATCGTGCCGTCAACATGACGGTGACCTTTCCTCTGGGTGGGGGCATTGACATTTTGGCCCGCTTGATTGGCAACGCTTTGGCAGAATCCATGGGGCATGCAGCTGTGGTTGAAAAGTGTCGCGTTCATCCCCTCAGTACGGGTCGTGTGGTAACGGCACGCCGCAGCACTTGGCCGGAGAGTCTCTCAATATTGAGGCAAAAACGAACATCACCCACGTCCCTGATGGCGGCTGCGGCCCAGCGCTGAAATATGTCGTGGGTGGTCAAATCCCCTTGGCTATTATCACTGTCTCAAGCGCCATGAGCCTGTTCGTCAAGCTGGCAAAAGAGATTAAGCTTAAGGTTGACTAACGTTACTTGACCAACAGCACGGGTTGTGAGGCGTGCGCTAACACTCGCTGCGCAACCGAGCCCAGTAAAAAGTCAGCAATCGCGCTGCGCCCTTTTGAACCCAACACAATCATGTCATATTTACCTTTGTCGGCAAAACTCACGATTTCGCGCGACACATTGCCAACCACAATTGCCATATCGTGCTTGATACCCGAGGCGTCTAACACCTTCATGGCCGGCTTAAGTTCTTTGTCACTCAGTTCGCGCAAATAATCACTCACGGCCGAGCTACCCACAAAGGCTTTAGCATGACGAATCCCAGCGTCGTCGTGCACACTAATTAAAGTGATTGAATTAGCTTTAGCGGTGCTTTGTTCGATTAACTCAATCGCACGCTTGACTGCACGCAGCGCATTTTTTGAACCATCGGTTGCGACTAATAATTTCATGATCTGCTCCTGAAGGATGACGAGACTTTAGTGTAGGAGCCTGCACCACAAAGCAGCAGAGTCAAAACAGTGGAAGCTTGATTTAGATCAAGAGAGAGAACTTTTGCTGGACACTACCCATGCCCGCGCATGGGGTAGAGCCACCGAACTTTTGCTTGATACCGCTCACCACCCGTAAGTGGGGTAGCGCCGCTTGGGGTAGCGCCGCTTTTACTGCATGTCGCGCACCACCGTGAATGGTGCAGAGCCCAGAGCCTGAGCTTTTAGATGGTGCCGACGGCGAGACTCGAACTCGCACAGCTTTCGCCACTACCCCCTCAAGATAGCGTGTCTACCAATTTCACCACGTCGGCACGTGTACTGCGGATACTTTTTACTGCGTAGTACGAGACCTGTGAACGACATTGTCTTGTACGTTTTGCACTGGCTGCGTGAGGTATTGACACAGTTTTAGTCAGCGCGAGAGTGTAGCACGCAGAGGCAAACTCAAGCCTCGGCGCGCTAGCAATCTTACTTGGCGGCAGGCGCTGACGTTGCTGGCGCAACAGGCACGGCCGGTACCGTGCCACTTGGAACAACGCCTGGGATCGCTGAAGAGGGCGCAGCAGGCACGCTAGGCACGCTAGACGCACCTGGCACTGAATTGGCAGGTGCGCCCGTTGTTGCAGGCGCACTGTTTGGCACACCGGGCACGGCCGACCCTACAGGCGGCGCCACCGGCGCAGTTTGCGAAAAGTTTTGCATGATGCCAGTGTCTTGACCTTTGGTGCCACGATTGCTGACATAGGCCAAGCCGATGGTCGTGATAAAAAACACAACCGCCGCCCATTTGGTTGCACGCGACATAAAGTTTGCAGCGCCGGTTGCACCGAAAAGGCTACCAGCCGAGCCGCTACCGAAGGCTGAGCCCATATCGGCACCTTTACCTTGCTGCAGCAACACCAAAGAAATAATGGTTAGCGAAGACAGGATCTGCACAACCAACAAAAGAGTAAACATCCAGGACATTGAGAGACTCCGAAAACTAAACGACTAAGCTCATCACTGCAACTGCTGCCTTAAGCCGCAATCGCCAGAAAATCTTCAGCCACTAAAGACGCCCCACCGACTAACGCACCGTCGATATCAGACATCACAAACAAACTGGCGGCATTCGCAGCTTTCACGCTGCCACCATACAAAATTTGAACCTGGCCCGCACCAATCGCCTGCAACGCAGCCCGAATCGCAGCATGCACCTCTTGCGCCTGCTCGGGTGTGGCGCTGCGGCCTGTGCCAATTGCCCAAACGGGCTCATATGCAACAACCATGTTATTCACAGCGTCGGCACCTAGCGCCAAGACTGGCGCCAGCTGCCGTTGAATCACAAGCATGAATTGATTGGCATCCCGCTCGGCCAGTGACTCGCCCACGCACACCACGGGTGTCAGCCCCGACGCTAATGCTGCCTTGGCTTTATCCGCCACCAATTGATCAGACTCGCCGTGCAAAGAGCGCCTTTCAGAGTGGCCCACCAAGGCATAGCGACAGGCAAAATCCTTGAGCATCGTGCCAGACACTTCGCCGGTGAAAGCACCCTGCACTTGAGCGCTGATATCTTGTGCACCCCAGGCCACGACCGAGCCCTTCAATGCCTCATTCGCTTGTGCGAGGTACGGAAACGGCACACAGACTGCCAAGTGGGTGCCTGCGGCAGCTGTGGCG
Source organism: Bordetella parapertussis (assembly GCA_945874505.1). Lineage (GTDB taxonomy): Bacteria > Pseudomonadota > Gammaproteobacteria > Burkholderiales > Burkholderiaceae_B > Zwartia > Zwartia parapertussis_J. Next base: position 4,467 of record CAMCII010000245.1, read on the forward strand.
GCGCCTGCGCGCAGCCCTGCCAGCAATTTGGCGTTGTCAGCCAAATTGCCGTGCATTTTCCAGTTACCCATTACCAGGCGCGTACGAGACATCGTCATAGGATACAACCCTGCTATTTACACAAAACCAGCGATATAAAGTCGGGATAGCCCAAGATTGTATCCTGTCGCACCGTATTGCGGGAAGTCTTGACTTCCTCCCTTTAAACGGGGAGGAGGTCCGCGGGCTCCGTTCAGCCATGGTCAGTATGACGTTCATCCGTTGTCAGGACTACGTTTGCCCGTTTTTAAGATGACGTTACCCTGTTGTCAGGATGATTTTGCCGATTTGCTCCCCGGCTTCCATCATGGCGTGACCTTGGGCGGCTTGCTCTAGGGGCAAGGTCTTAAAAATCACGGGCTTAATCTTGCCCGCACTGAGCAGCGGCCAGACATGCTGCCGCAAGGCGCGCGCAATCGCCGCCTTGAACGCCACCGGGCGCGGACGCAGCGTCGAACCCGTAATCGTCAAGCGCCGACGCATCAATTCGGCCGAATTGAAGGTTGATTTACCGCCCCCTAGTGTCGCAATCAAGACAATACGTCCATCATCTGCCAGGCACTTCAGTTCGCGGCCAATATAGTCACCTGCAACCATATCCAAAATGACATTGACGCCCTTGTTTTGGGTCAAGGCGTTCACTTCTTCAACAAAATCCTGAGTCTTGTAGTTAATGCCCTTGAGAGCCCCCAAGGCCTCAACGGCACGTGCACGCTCGTCGCTGCCCACAGTGGCGTAAACGGCGTGGCCTAGCACGCTCGCCAACTGCACCGCCGTGGTACCGATGCCGCTTGCCCCACCATGCACCAACAAACTTTCACCGGCTGCGAGCTGCCCGCGGTCAAACACGTTGCTCCAGACCGTGAAATACGTTTCAGGCAAACCTGCCGCCTCAATCATCGATAAGCCCTTGGGTACTGGCAAACACTGCTCAATGGGCGCAGCGCAGTACTCGGCATAACCACCACCTGCCACCAAGGCGCAGACTTTGTCACCAATTTTGAAACCGCTATCGCCCACATCGCCACCCACAATTTCGCCGGCCACTTCGAGCCCTGGCAAATCGGTGGTGCCGGGTGGCGGCGCATATTGACCCAGACGCTGAAAGACGTCAGGGCGATTGATGCCCGCCGCTTCGACTTTGATCAATACCTCACCGCGCCCCGCTTCAGGCGTCGGTCGAGTCGTGGGCACCAGCACTTCAGGGCCACCCGGAGTTGTAATTTCTATTGCACGCATGTTGATCGCCTTCAAAAACGAATTATCGTAAATCGTTTATTATGCATCCCTTCAAGAAAAGGAAGCGTGGCCGAGCGGTTTAAGGCACCGGTCTTGAAAACCGGCGAGGGTTCACGCCCTCCGTGAGTTCGAATCTCACCGCTTCCGCCAAATGGCAGATATTGATATAACCGCCTTAAGCCACCAAAGTATGCTACCCCGTTGCATCACACCATGATGCTTAGCCGCCCACAACAGCAAACCTCTACAACCTGCACCCACGTCAAGCGACAGCTCACTCGCGAAATAACCTCCGTCGACCAACCAAGGCAAGCAGCTTCTATTTGAGAACCATGCAAAATTGATGCAGTGACAGTCATCACGTCGCGCTT
>CAMCII010000246.1 GCA_945874505.1 Bordetella parapertussis
CAGAGTACCTATTTAGCTCAACGCTCTTGCCGTCGTTGAGGCAAATGGGCGCGGCTGTGTATAATTCGCTCCTTGGATTCGTCCAGAACTCCAATCTAGCCACCACAGGTGCGCATCAAGATTGGGCGGTTAGCTCAGTGGTAGAGCACTGCCTTCACACGGCAGGGGTCACAAGTTCGAAACTTGTACCGCCCACCAAAACAACAAGAATTCACAACTACAGGTCAGAACCCGGTCACTCACCAGCATGTTAAATGTTATTTCGAAAATACGATTTTGTCGGTAAATATTGACATTTACCGATATTTTAGTAAAATATCCCCATGCCATCGAAAATCTTAGATCCTGCTTTGGAACCAGTTCACGCCAGTGGGTTAGGTGGGTTAGTGCGCGCGCGCGAACTTGCGCTTGCGGGAGCATCTGGAGCAAAGTTGCAGCAGTTGTTGCGCAGCGGAGCACTAGTCCGAATTAGTCGCGGCCTTTACGGCAGCCCTGATAGGGCGATTACTGAGCAGGATCAATTAGCGCAATTGGCAATCAAGTATCCCAACATCGTTTTTTGCCTCCTGACAGCGTTACAGATTCATGGGCTTACAACTCAGAATTCTCATGAAGTCTGGGTAGCCATTTCGTCCAAAGCGCGAGCGCCTAGTGTGAGCTATCCACCACTGCACATCGTGAGATTTTCCGATCTCGGATTGGCTGTTGAACAAAAATCAATCGACGGTGTGGTGTATGTGCCGGTGACATCGGTCGCCAAGACCATCGCCGACTGTTTCAAATTTCGAAACAAGATAGGGTTGGACATCGCACTTGAAGCACTGAGGGATGCCTGGAAACAGAAAAAATTCACCATGGATGAACTATGGGAGGTTGCTCAGGTTTGTCGAGTCGCCAAGGTCATGCGCCCCTATCTTGAGAGCCTTGTATGACAAAACGAAACCTGGCCGCATCCGTCCGGGCACGACTATTCAACAAGGCCAAGAAAGACGGGGTGAACTTTCAACGGCTGCTTGTACGGTATGCACTAGAGCGTTTGCTTTATAGATTAAGCATTTCGCCCGAGAAGGATCACTTTCTTCTGAAAGGAGCTTTGCTTTTTGACCTTTGGTACGACGTCCCGTTGCGACCTACGCGAGACATTGACTTATTGGGCTTCGGACTTGCCGAAATCCCTCATCTCGTTGCCGTGTTTGAAGGGATTTGCCTGTTGGACGTTGATGACGGCATATCTTTCGACGTGAAATCCCTCAAGGCTGAGGATATCCGTAAAGAGTCAAACTATTCTGGAACGAGGCTGACACTGACAGGCGTAATCGACAACGCAAAGTGTCCCGTCCAAATCGATATAGGTTTTGGGGACGCAGTTACACCAGCGCCTGAGTTGGCTATATACCCGGTCATGTTTGATGACATGCCCGCACCGAGCTTACGTGTCTACCCCAGATACACTGTCGTTGCAGAAAAGCTAGAGGCCATCATTACCTTGGGCATGGCCAACACCAGAATGAAGGACTATTTTGATCTGTGGGTCATTTTGCGAGACACACCTTTGGACCAAAAGATACTGTCGCAAGCAGTTGTTGCGACCGTAACAAATCGTAGAACGAAAATGCCTAATGGTTTCCCTGTGGGACTGAGCGAACAGTTCGGGGCGGACACTCAGAAAATTATTCAGTGGAATGCGTTTGTGAATCGTAACAACCTCACAGCTGAGTCGCTTGGCAACACAGTGAGATATTTGCGGGATGCGTTAGCTGTCATATTTCAAGGCATAAATGTTTGAGCAGGAAGTCAATCACCTGACTGAGCGCAAACACACGAATTGCCTGACTCGTATTCCCTTCGTTCGGATCGCAATTAGTGTTTGAATTGAGCTAAGATAAAGTCCCGTTTGCGCGACGTGTTTCCTTCACACGGCAGGGGTCACAAGTTCGAAACTTGTACCGCCCACCAAAAATACTAGGTTACTTTGCCAAATAAGTCACTGCAGGGAGCTTGGCAAAATGGGCGTCAAAAGTCAATAATTCGGCGCCGCAATGTTGCGCTGTGGCGTAAACGATCGCGTCAGCGGTTGCCAGTTTGAATTTTCGATGACACTCTGCCGCTAACAATGCGATGCTGGTTTCGAGCGGTGCCACAATGCACTTTTGCGTGTAGGCGATCACAGTATCAGCTCGCTCTTCGCCAAGCTCTCTCGTCAGCCACTTCGATAACTCCAGTTGTACGATCGTTGGCACAATGCAAAAGTCCTTTGCAGGAAATCTGTTGTTAAGTTTTTTTCCGTGCTGACTATCAGTCAGCCATTCAATCCATGCAGAGGTGTCTACAACCCATAGTTGCTTGGATGCCATCAGAAACGATCCTTGCGGTCTCGGTACTTATCGACATTTGCGCCTTTTGCGATCCCTCGAAGTTGATTGAGTTCGGGTACGGGCATCACGAGTAGACCATCACCCTTGGGAAGAAACACAAACTCTTGCCCAGCAGACCAGTGCATCGTTTCTCTGATCTCTTTTGGAATAGAGATTTGGAACTTGCTTGATAGCGTGGCGGTATTAGACATTTCTGGTCACTTATTGATCGATAGGTTGTTGGTAAGAATATCGATCTTTTCAGAAGTAGTCAACACCTAGTCTTGCTTCAGGTCGGTAAAAAGTGTCATCTCAATTTTTCAGGGGTACCCTGTTTTAGGTCAATTCGGCCTTGGTGCAAGCTTCAGCGGCGACACATGGGGCTCTAGCGCGGCGCAGGCTCTGAGTACGGTGAGGTCGTCGTGCATGCGCCCAACCACTTGCAAGCCAACCGGCAATCCTTTAGCCGTAAACCCGCAAGGCAGGCTCGCCGCGGGTTGCATGGTCAGATTGAACAGATAACAAAAAGGATTCCAAATTCGCCAGGAGCTGCCAATCGAGCCGTCTGCTTGTTTGGGGCCGAGTTGGTTGACTTCAAATGCGGTGCCCGGCATGGTGGGCAGCACAAGCAGATCCCAGTCAGTGTGAAACTCACGCATGCGTGCACCAAATGCGCTGCGCTCTTCGACCGCTTTCAGATATTGCGGCAAGGTGTAGGCACGACCTCGATCAGCCGCTTGGCTTAGCCCGGGTTCTAGGACATTTAGTTGTGCTTCAGTCATGTTGCGTTGGCCGTACGCGCAACCCGACTGCCACAGCACATCAATGGTGTCATTCATGTCGCCAATAGGTGGGTTGATTTCAGTGACGTGTGCACCGAGTTCAGCCATTTTTTCAACAGCGGCTTTTACGAGCTCAGCAACGTCTGGGTCGACCCCGCCAAAGCCTAAGTCGGGGCTGTAGGCAATGCGCAGACCCTTGAGCCCCGTGCCGGGCAAATCCGCCCAATTCATCTCTTGCTGGGGTAACGCATTCCAGTCTCTAGCATCCCATTTTGAAATAATCGACAGCGTGAGTGCCGCGTCTGCGACCGTTCTGGTCATGGGGCCGATATTGGCAAGCGTGCCGACCTGACTCGCGGGCCAGGCGGGTACGCGACCATAACTTGCCTTGTGGCCGAAGACCCCAGAGAAGCTTGATGGGATTCGAATCGAACCGGCACCATCCGTGCCGATAGAGATGGGGCCTAGGCCGCAAGCAACCTGCACAGCAGAGCCACCGCTAGAACCGCCGGGTGTATGAGTGGGCTTCCAAGGGTTTCGTGTCGTACCAGTGAGCGCAGAGTCGGTAATGCCTTTCCAGCCAAATTCTGGTGTTGTTGTTTTGCCTAGGATCACCGCGCCGGCTTCGCGCAAGCGCGCAACCGCTGGCGCATCCGCGTCACAGGGATCGTCGGCCGAGGTTGTCAGCGACCCTCTTCTTGTGGACATGCCTTTTGTGACGAGCAAATCCTTGATGCCGATGGGTACGCCATCCAAGCCAGAAAGCGGTGTACCCGCGTTGTAGCGTTGCTCAGAGGCACTTGCCGCGCTCAGCGCCTGTTCTGGGCTCAGGTGACAAAAAGCATTTAGACTTTCGAAATCAGGGATGGCTTCTAGAATCGCTTTGGTCGCTTCAACTGGCGACAGCGTTCGAGCGCGATAGGCTTGGGCGAGTTCAAGTGCTGTTGCGCTGAGAAGGTTCACGGTAGTTGCCTTGATATCGATATCCCGGGTGAACGAGATAAAACGGATTTTTGGAAATTTCTAGTACTTTCAGGGAGGACAGGTCAATCAGGCTTGGTACGAGTGTTTCTATTTGCTGACTTGTAGTTGGTCTAGACTAATTGAAATCGCCTAATATGGCAAAACTTTCATATAGGGCCCGAGTTACTTAAAAAAATGGCTGGGATATCTATGCAGCATGTGCCTTACAAAGGTGCTGGGCCTGCGGCGAATGATTTGCTCGGTGGTCAGATTTTAGTATGGTCGACATCACGGCCGGTTCAATGAAATACATTCAAGCGGGCTTATTGCACCCAATAGCGGTCACAACTGCAACGCGCTCACCCGCCTTGCCTAACGTGCCCACGATGGATGAAGCGGGACTCAAAGGTTTTGATTACTTTGCTTTGCACGGCATTGCAGTCCCTGCAAAGACACCGGTTGCCATCATCGATAGACTCAACAAGACGCTTCTTGAGATTTTCAATGATCCCGATTTTCGAAAAAAATGGGAAGGGATCGGAAGCGAAATCGTGGCTGGTACGCCGCAACAATTCGCGGATCTGATTCACTCAGAAGCAATCCGTTTGGGCGCCTTAGTCAAGGACCTAAATATTCAGTTGGACTAAAAACAGACTACAAACTCTACAGATGAGGCGAGCGAGATAATCTGTTCGCCTCAAACGCATCGCGCAAAACGAAGTACTGTCGATACAGAAAAACGCTGATGACCATTCCCCACACCATCCCGGTAAACATCCCCGCAAGCATCAGGCTGAGGCTAAAGTAACCGCCATCGTTTTGTTGGAGTAGTTGCGTAAAAACAATTGCGCCAACAGTCATCCCGAGCAACATCCAGCCAGCGCACAACACGTTCTGAGCCAACATCGAGCATAGTTTGCGGCACTGGGGCCGTAGGTACCGAAGACTAGGTATTGCTAAGACACCACCAAGAAACATTCCCGCGTGCATAAACGGCATGAGTTTGAGATGTAGAGTCAAAGATTCAAGCAAAGATAAACTTTGACTACTCGTACAAATTTTTGCAATGATTACCATCGGGGTAGCAAAAGTATCAAGCGCTAAGCCAACAAGCATGCCCGCAAAGCCAAGCGAAAGCATGACATGTGGTGGTGACAACCCTAGCCGCTGCGGCCTGAGCCAACTCAAGGCGTAGCAACCTAAGAAAATCCCTAATAGTGCCACCCATTGCAGTGACAAAATCTTTTCTGATACAGTCAAACAGACCCACGCGAGCGTTAGCGCCACAACTAGAATCAAACCTAGCGTGACCAAAGAATTGGTATGTTTTCGCAGCAGACTTATATCCAAGTTGATCTCTGTCTTATAAATGAAGAATCGACAAACATAGTAACCAGCAACTTACAAGTCATAACAATACGTTTTTTTTGTGATGTCGTGTCGAAAAATTTGCGTCATGACCAAAGAATTTAGTTTATAACTTCAATTTATTGGTTGCGGTTTGTTTGAAGAATAAATAAGAAACATCTCAATACTCAACGGAGACAAAAAATGATCCCTCCAGAATTTGATTACCATGCACCCGTCTCGATTAGCGAAGCGGTTAAGTTGTTAAACGAACTAGGTGATGACGCAAAAATTCTGGCGGGTGGGCACAGTCTGCTTCCGATGATGAAACTGCGTTTTGCTGAGCCTGCTCATTTGGTCGATCTCAATCGTATCCCTCAACTTCGTGGCATTCGCGAAGAAGGTGGCTTGATCAAGATTGGCGCAATGACGGTCGAAAATGAAATTTTAAATTCTGCCCTGTTGCAAGAGAAAGCCCCACTTTTGCCCAAGGCCGTGCGCTGGATCGCAGACCCACAGGTTCGCAATCGTGGGACTATCGGTGGCGATATCGCCCACGGTGACCCTGCTAACGATCACCCCGCCATCGCGATGGCACTTGACGCAACGTTTGTTGTGCATGGCCCAGAGGGTGAGCGTTCAGTTAAAG
>CAMCII010000247.1 GCA_945874505.1 Bordetella parapertussis
AAGGATTTGCCCGTTTTCTTTTGACCTGAGGCCTTCGTGGTGCCTTTGACTTTGCTCGGAAACCAGAAAGCCTCAAACAGGTCTGGAAACTGATGCCACTGTTGTTGCGAAGATGTAGCAAGACCACGCCAGCATTTCTGGATACGTGCTGGATCTCGGATTTGCGCCTTCAAGGTAATGTCGATCATCGCTTTAAACTCTGCCAGTCCAATGACAAAGCCGTTATCCCGCAAATACGCGACGAAACGGCGAATTTCCTCGGTCGGTGCTGGCGAGTCAAGCATGACTGTTCAATTTCAGCTATGACCGCGAGGCGACAACCCCAGCATCAATGCCTACACGCTGACCTGAACCCATCAGTTTCGACAGAACATGCGTGGATACTTGCCATTGATCATTGCGGGTCTTTAAAAGCGCAGAGAGCGTGCTTTCAAACTCTTTGGGATCTTCAGGCAATTTCTTGAGATTGTGTGCGCAAAGGATTCGGATCCAGTCCAAGGTTTCTGCAATACCTGGGGTCTTATCCAAATCCTCTTTACGCAATTGATGCACAAACAAGACCGCTTGCTGTAACAGTTGGATATCTGCGTCAGGAATGAGCGTTTGAACAATCTTCAGTTCTCGCGGCACAGAGGGGTAATCAACATAATGGTACAAACAGCGGCGACGCAGGGCGTCTGACAAGTCGCGGGTACCGTTGCTGGTCAAGACGACGAGCGGGCGCGTGGTCGCTTTGATTGTGCCCAACTCTGGCACCGTGATTTGAAACTCACCAAGTACCTCAAGCAGGTAGGCCTCAAAAGCCTCATCGGCTCGATCAATCTCATCAATCAACAGTACCGAAGGTTTGGCGCTGGTAATCGCTTGCATGAGTGGGCGTTTAAGCAAGAATTTTTCGCTAAACAAGTCGTCTCGTAAGCTCGTTTTATCGCCTCCTTCTGCTTCTCGTAAGCGAATCTCAAGAAGCTGACGGCTATAGTTCCACTCATACACCGCCTGATTGAGATCAAGACTTTCATGACATTGCAAGCGATATAAATCTCGCCCCAAGGCAGTTGCACAAGCTTGTGCAATCGCAGTCTTTCCTACTCCCGCTTCGCCTTCGAGCAGCAGCGGACGCCCAATGGTCAACCCCATCCAGACCATTTCAGACAAGCTGTCATCGGTAATGTACGAGGCTTTTGACAACAGCTCTGCAATTTGCTGAACGTTCATTTAGCGGATTTGCCAAATAACCCTTTGAAAAAATTTTTAATCAGCATCCAGGCAATCGCCAAGCCATTGAGTTCGGTGTGCATGGCAGCAGGTTCAGCCGGTTTGGCGCTGGCCATGGCTTCGATCGTTGGTGGCTCTGTACCTGCACTTTGATTGGGTTGAGCCGCAGCAGCCTGTTCAGTTTGAATCGTGACTGCCTGAGCTTTGATAGAAAAATTGTCGGCGAACTGTTGCAAGATCATGTCTGACACTGAAGTCATCATGCGCCCGCCAAACTGGGCAAACTTACCATTCACAATGACGGTCGCCTTACCTACCAGACTGGTACTGCCGTCTGGCAAAGCCATCAGCGAGGCCGTTAACTGCATTGAGGCTGAAGAACCACCGCGATCAGCACCTTTGCCCAGCATGCGAATTTCTTTCAGCGCAGAGTCAATCCCTTGAATCTCGATGTCCCCTGCAAAGGCTGCATTGGCAGGGCCGACTTTGACCTTGACACTGCCTTTGTAGTGCGTATCGTCTAGCTTCTCTGTGATGGAGGCGCCTGGCATGCAAGTCGCCAAATCGACGACATCAGACAATACCTGCCAGCATTGTGCGGGGCTGGCGGGTATCGGGTACTGCTTGTCAATGACGACTTCCATCACAAATTCCTAGTTCAATCAGTTCAGATTTAAGCCATGCTTTTTCAATTCTTTCCAAATACGGTAAGAAGTGTGTGGCATGTCGATATGGGTCACGCCCTTAAAAGAAAAAGCATCGACGACGGCAGAGGTAAAGGTTGGGATGCTACCCACGTGTGGAGATTCGGCTACCCCTTTGGCACCAATTGGATGATGCGGCGAAGGTGTGACCGTGTAGTCAGTTTCCCAGTGTGGGGTCTCAACAGCTGTAGGTAAAAAATAATCCATCAGTGAATTGCCCTGAATATTGCCTTGGGCATCAAAAGACAGCAGCTGACCCATCGCCACTGCGTAACCTTCAGTTAAGCCACCATGAATCTGGCCTTCAATAATCATGGGGTTAATGCGTGTTCCACAATCGTCTAAGGCGTAAAAACGTCTGACTTTCGTTTCACCCGTTGCGCGATCGATATCCACGACGGCCAAATAAATACCAAAGGGGTAAGTGAAATTTGGCGGATCGTAATAATGTACCGCTTCCAAGCCTGGCTCAAGGCCCTCAGGTGGCTGATGATAGGCTGCCCATGAGATATCTTTCATCGTCTTGAATTTGCCATCCATGCCTTTCACTTTAAAGCGATCGATCTCCCACTCTAGATCGTTTTCGCCCACTTCAAGCAACGAGGCTGCGATTTTTTTCGCTTTAGCATGAATCTTACGCGCCGCCATGGCAATTGCAGCGCCGGCAACCGGTGTCGAGCGAGAGCCATATGTACCCAGCCCGTAAGGGGCAGTGTCCGTATCGCCTTCTTCTACCCGAATGACCTCTGAAGGAATCCCTAACTCGGTCGCAATAATTTGCGCATAAGTCGTTTGGTGTCCTTGCCCTTGAGAAATAGTGCCCATTCTGGCAATCGCGCTGCCAGTCGGATCAATGCGAATTTCGCAAGAATCAAACATGCCAATGCCCAGAATGTCGCAAATTTTGCTGGGGCCTGCACCCACAATCTCAGTAAAGGTCACTAAGCCAATCCCCATCAGTGTTTTGCTCTTGGGGTCGGCGCGCGTGGCGGCTTGCTCGGCTCTTAAGCCTTTGTAATCGACTGCGTCAAGCACTTTATCCAAGGCGGTGTGGTAATCGCCTGAATCGTATTCAAATCCAAAGGCCGAAGTGTAAGGAAACTGCTCTTTACGAATGAAATTCTTTTTGCGAATCTCAGACTTATCCATGTTGAGCTTTTGTGCCAACACATCGACCATACGTTCGATCAAATACACCGCTTCGGTGACACGAAACGAGCACCGGTAGGCCACACCACCGGGCGCTTTGTTGGTATAGACACCCCTGACCGTGCAATGTGCGGCCGGTATGTCGTACGACCCTGAGCAAATATGAAATAGCCCCGCAGGAAACTTAGTCGGATCAGCACAAGCATCGAAAGCACCATGATCCGCCAACACGTTGACGCGCAGACCTTGAATCTTGCCATCCGTTGTTGCCGCGAGTTCACCCGTCATGTGATAGTCGCGCGCAAAAGCAGTTGAAGACAGATTCTCGATACGGTCTTCAATCCACTTCACGGGTCGGCCTAAGACGATCGAGGCGACGATTGCACAAACATAGCCAGGATAGATACCGACTTTATTACCAAAGCCACCGCCGATATCGGGCGAGACGATTCTGACTTTAGACTCGGGGATGCCTGACAACATCGAGACCACTGTACGCACAACGTGAGGCGCCTGGCTGGTCAGGTAAGTTGTTAGGTCGCCTTTGATGGGGTCAAACGAAGCCACGCAGCCACACGTCTCGAGAGGGCATGGATGAACTCTTGGATACAGCAAGTCTTCTTTGACGACCACTTGCGCATTGGCAAAGGCCGCATCGGCTGCAGCTTGATCGCCAGCCTGCCAGGTAAAGATATCGTTTGGATGGTGACGCGCCCCGTGAGCACCTTCGGTTTTGCCCACCAAGTCTTCACGCAAAATTGGCGCATCAGGTAAAAGCGCATCAAAGGGATTAATGACAACCGGAAGTTCTTCGTACTCAACTTGCACCGCTTCTTTGCCATCGGCGGCAGCGTAGCGAGTTTCGGCAATGACTACAGCAACCTCTTGCATCTGAAAGTGAACCTTCTCATCCGCCAGCACTGCAGCAACGTCACCGGCTAGCGTCGGCATCCAGTGCAGTTTCAAGGGCCTCAAATCGTCGGCTGTCAGCACTGCCAGCACACCAGGAATCTTTAACGCATCTTCTTTGTTGATTTTCTTGATACGGGCATGCGCCAAAGGCGAACGCACGATATCCATGTAAACCATGTTGGGCAATTTAATATCGTCAACATAGTTGCCCTTGCCCTGGATGAAGCGCGCATCTTCTTTACGAAGACGCGATTCACCGATACCCATTAGCGCTGCTTCACGTTCTTTCAAAGGTGAATTCATTTAAATCTCCTTTTGCTGTGCAGATCTTTTGTTCTGTCGCGTATGTTTGTTCAGAGTCAGGCCGTTGCAGTTTCTTGTAATTTTTTGGCAGCGTACTGCACGGCTTTGACGATATTTTGGTAGCCCGTGCAACGGCACAAATTGCCCGAAATGCCCTCACGAATTTCAGCTTCGGTTGGGTTTGGGTTTTCTTGTAGCAGTCGATACGTTCTGACCAACATGCCAGGCGTGCAAAAACCGCATTGCAGACCATGCTCTTGATAAAAGCCTTCTTGCACAGCGCTGAGTACGCCATTTTTTGCGAGGCCTTCAACAGTCAAGATCTCACTGCCTTCGCACTGAACCGCCAGATGTGTACACGACTTTACGGATTGCCCGTCAATATCAACAGTGCAAGCACCGCAATGGCTTGTTTCGCAGCCGATATGGGCACCGGTCAAGTTTAGATTTTCACGTAAAAAATGGATTAACAGCGTTCTTGGCTCAACGGCTTCTTCGACTTTTTTACCGTTGATGCTCATGCATACTAGTTTTTTGCTCATGATGGGATAGCTCCGTATTTGATGGAGAATTAGCTAATTTGTGACGCAGCATCAAGCAACGCGCGCTTGGTCATTTCGCCTGCCATGGCCGTCTTGTATTCAGCATCGCCACGCAGGTCTTCAGCTGGATTACAAATTTCACGTACCGCCGCGGCAACCAGCTCAAGTGTTTGCTCGTTAATTTCGTGGCCAAGCAAAAGCTCTTCTGCCTTGGTGGCGCGCAAGGCGGTGTCAGCCACGTTGGTTAAGCCGATACGAACCAAAGAGACCTTACCCTGAGTCATCTGCAACACGACAGCCGCCGCTGCGGTCGCCCAATCACCCGTTTTGCGTTTCAGTTTGACGTAGGCGCAACCCGTATTTTTAGCCAAGGGTGCGAACTGAATTTCAGTCAGAATCTCATTCGATGCCATGTCAGTCATGTAAAGACCATGAAAGAAGTCTACGGCTTTAACTGAACGCTCACCCTCTGGGCCATGCACAACAAACGTTGCGTCAAGTGCCATCGCGATGGCGGGGTGATCGTTGGCAGGATCACCGTGCGCGATATCGCCACCGATAGTCCCACGATTACGAACTTGTGGATCTGCGATCCAGCGAACGGCCTTGGGCAAGAGTGAAGCTTTCTCTTGCAACAGGGCAGAATTCAAAATTTCATTTTCGACCGTCATTGCGCCAATCTTGATCAAGCCACCTTCTTCGCGAATGCCACGAAGTTGAGGGATACGATTGAGATCGACCAAATGAGCGGGCTCAGCAAAACGCAGTTTCATCATCGGAAGCAGACTATGCCCACCCGCCAGAATTTTTGCGTCATCACCTAATTCGTTTAACAAATTAACCGCTTCGCTAATTGAAGCGGGTGCATGGTAGTCAAATTCTGGAGGGATCATTTATGTCTCCGTTGAGCATTGAGTAATGTCTTGTCTATTCTTCAGTCAGATTTCTTATCAATTCTTTAATCAAATTTCGTTTTTTATTCTTTAAATAATTTGGTGTTTTATTCTTTAAAACAAACCGCAAACAATCAGTTGAGGTTATAAACTAAATTCTTTAGTTATGACGCAAATTTTGCAAGCTAAATTCGTCGAAAAGACAGCATTGTTATCACTCTCGGGCTGCTGGCTAGCCTATTTGTCTATTTTTTATTCTTAAGTCAGAGATCAACTTGGATACAAGTCTGCTGCGAAAACACACCAATGCTTTGGTCACGCTAGGCTTGGT
>CAMCII010000248.1 GCA_945874505.1 Bordetella parapertussis
GTGGATTTAGAACGTCTCGCAGTTGATCGCCAACCAGATTAATCGCCACAATCGTGAGCAAGAGCGCGACACCTGGATAGACCGAAATCCAATACTTACCCGACAACATGAACTCATAGCCATTAGAAATTAACAAGCCCAGCGAAGGCTCAGTGATCGGCAATCCTAAGCCCAAGAAGGAGAGAGTCGCTTCGAGCGCGATGGCGTGAGCCACTTGCACCGTACCCACCACGATCAAGGGGGGCAGCGTGTTTGGGATCAAATGTTTGAGCAGCACGCGCCACGTGGGCAAACCCAAGCCTCGAGCGGCTTCCATATACTCTTTGTTGCGCTCAACCAAGGCTGCTGAACGGGCGGTACGTGCGTAATAAGCCCACTGCACGGTGATGAGTGCAATGATCACCTTTTCGACACCAGAACCCAGTACCGCGATCAAAATCAGAGCCACCAAAATGGCCGGAAATCCCAACTGGATATCAACGATACGCATCAGGATTTGTTCATAGCGGCCACCAAAAAAAGCGGCGCTAACTCCTAAACTAGCGCCAATTGCTAAGGCGATGACCCCACTCACCACGCCCACGAGTAAGGACACCCGCAGACCGTACAAAATCGCCGACAACATATCGCGACCCATGCCATCAGTGCCCAGCCAAAATGTCGAACCCATCATCGATTGCGCGCCTGGCGCTAATTTCGAATCCATCAAATCAAGTTTTGATAAATCGTAGGGATTCTGTGGCGCTATCCAAGGCGCAAACAGTGCCAACAAAAGCACCATCAATAAAAGAGCTAAGCCGCACACCGCAATACGCGATTGCATAAAGTCGCGCACGAACTGGCGCCAGGGCGTCTCGTCAACAAGCTGCGCGGGTAAAGGGGAAGTCGTCACAAAAACCTGTTTGGTTAATTCTTAGCGGCGGTTAAACGCACGCGGGGATCAAGTATTGAATACAAAATATCAATCACCAGATTAATAAAAACGAACATCAAGACCGTAATCATCAAATACGCCACAACCACCGGGCGATCGAGTTGAAAGATCGAATCAATCACCAACTTACCCATACCTGGCCAGGCAAAAATCGACTCGGTGACGATCGCAAAAGCAATCACAGACCCTAACTCAAGACCGATCACCGTGACGAGGGGGATCATGATATTTTTTAGTAAATGCACACCCAACACACGAGACTTGCGCAAGCCTTTGGCGCGCGCAAAACGCATGTAATCTAGCAAAACATTTTCGCGGACCTGAGCACGCGTCAAGCGAATAATCAGACTGAGTTTGAATAAAGCCAGATTAATACCGGGCAGCAAGGCGTACTTCAGGCCATCCCAGTGCACGATCGATAGCTGCATTCCTAAAAACTCGGTGGTGGGGCCGCGACCCGTTGAGGGTAACCATCCTAGCTGAACCGCAAAGAGCATGATCAACATCAACCCAACCCAAAAGGTTGGTAACGAAAAGCCAACAATCGAGATCGCCATGATCGCCTTGGCGATTCTGCTATCAGGCTTTAAACCGGCATACAAACCGAGAGGAATTCCCACGAAAATAGAGATGATCATCGCCACCGTGGCGAGCTCTAGTGTGGCCGGCATGCGCTCAAAGATGACGTCAAGCGCAGGACGACCGTAGACAAAACTCTTGCCCAGGTCGCCACTCGCCGCATTTTTGACAAACAACAGATATTGCATCCAGCCAGGCTTGTCTAGCCCTAGCGCGACGCGAGCCCGCTCACGCTCGATCTGATCAGCCTCTGGGCTAATCAGAATCTCAACCGGATCCCCTATGACGAATAAACCGGCAAAAACCAACAAGGATGTGACCAGCAACACTAACGCTGTTTGCGACAAACGTCGCAAGATGAATACGAACATTATTTTTTAAGCTTCGCTTCTTGCGCTAGTGTGTACTGATCGGCGCGAGCCACATACGTCACATTCGACTTGGTGGCCCACACTGAAACCTCGTAGTGCAAAGGTATCAACCCCATTTGTTCAATGGCTTTTTCGCTAGCCTGCGCAAGTTTTGCCCGACGTTTTTCTGTGTCGATCTCAACAGCAGCTGCGGCAATCAAGGCGTCAAGCTCAGCATTAGAGAAACGCCCTCGATTGGCGGCTCCAAAACCAGTTTTTGCATCAAACGTGCCCAACAAAGAACGCAAAGGCGAGCTCGTGTCGCCGCTCGAGGCGCCCCAACCCGCTAAGATGGTTGAAAACTCAAGTTTTGAAGCCCGCGTGAAGAAAATGTTAGAGGGCATCGTCTCGAGCTTCGTCACGATCCCGACCCGCGTCAAAAATTGAGCAATCGCTTGGGCAATCTTTTCGTCGTTAATGTAGCGATTGTTGGGAGAATGCAAGGTCAGCTGAAAACCATTCGGATAGCCAGCTTGCGCCAACAATTTTTTTGCACCCTCAGGGTCATATTTATCGACCTTCAGATTTTTACTAGTGCCAAAAAACTGTTCTGCTAGTAACTGACCTGCCGGCACGGCGACCGTTTCCATGATGCGATCGACGATCGCCTCGCGATTGATCGCCATCGACATGGCACGTCGAACCCGCGGATCGGTCAAAGGATTGGCGTTTTCCATCGGCTTGCCATCGGCAGTGCGCACAAAGGGCGAGTTTTGCGTGCGATTTGAATCCATATGCAGATAGATCATGCGGTTCGATACCACCTGCGCCACCGCTAAATTTTTGTCGGCCATCAGGCGTTTGACGTCAGAGGTTGGCACGTTTTCGATCATCTGCAAATCGCCCGCAAGCAAGGCCGCGACTCGGGTGGCATTGTTTGCCACCATACGCATCTGCACGCGTGTCCAGTCGGGCTTTGCACCCCAGTACTGATCGTTGCGCACCAGAACTACTCGATCACCAGGCTTATATTCAGCAAATTTAAAAGGCCCGGTACCAATCATTGCCTTACCACTGTTGAATTCTTCTGTGGTGGCTGACTCTGCAATCGCCTTGGGCAAAATGCGCACCGACGTCAGGTCGCTTGCCAAGCCAGGGTTCGGCAGGGCGGTTTTCAGGATGAGAGTGTGATCGTCAGGTGCGGTCGCCTCTGTAATTGAGCGCACAAACACAGCAAAAGAGGCCGGGCTGTTGGGCACATTTGGCACGCGCTTAAGCGTGGCTAAGACGTCTGCAGCGACGAACGGCGAGCCATCATGCCATTTCACGCCTTTTCGCAACTTAAACTCGTACGTAAGCGGGTCAAGATTACGCCAGCTTTCGGCCAGACCCGGCTTAATATTTTGAAACTCATCGGTTGAGAGCAAGTCCTCAAACACATTGAGTGACAGTGCGTTATTGGGCGTCAGATTGTGATAGTGCGGGTCAAGAGACGTGATGGGTGCTGACAAACCGATCGTCAATTCGGCGGCGCTGGCAAATAGGGCACTACCCGCAAACAAAGCTGCAATCAGTGTACGAGACGTACGTTTTAGAATTTGCATGTCAAACATCCCTCAATGAATAATCCCCAAATTATAGGGGGCATCGTCAAACTATTGTCATTTTTTTGACGACAACAATTGGCTTGAGGGTCAAGGTCTTAGCGCAAACCCTTAGACCCTACAGAACCGAGAGACCAATATAAATAATGCCCAAAACCGCACCTATTGTGGAACAAACGGGATATATTTCAAAGACTGAATCGTTGGAAAAAAAATGAGCTACGTGCTGCGTCTTTTAACTTTCGCTATTTTATCTTTGGCTGCTGGCTTGCAAAGCGCCTGGGCTTCTGACTACCCTATCAAAGCGTTTCGATGGATCGTACCCTACCCGACTGGTAGCACGACGGATGTGCTGGTTCGCCTCATGGCGCAACGCCTGACTGCAACGTTGGGCCAACCCGTCGTAGTTGAGAACAAGCTTGGCGCAGGCAATCACATCGGCGCTGAACTTGCTATCAACGCCTATCTGTATAAGAATCTCTCGTACAACTTTATCCGCGATATCGCGCTGGTTGCAGGGCCGGTGCGTAAGCCAAACCTAATGGTCGCAACAAACAATTTGCCAGTCAAAACCGTTGCTGAAACTGCGAAATGAGCCAAGGTCGTCGAAGCGTCTGGTGCCAAGGTAGAGTAAGCGACAAGCGTGCCTAACTCGTCACACTCAGCAACAACGTCGCCCTTTCGTAATCTGCTAGCTGTGCTGGCCGTAGGGCTAGGTGCCTCAGTCGGCCCGCTTGATTTTGCCGTCAATGTTGCCTTTCCGGCGATCTCAGCGGCCTTCCAAATTCAAACTCAAACCATCCGTTGGGTCGCGCTCTTCTATGTGCTGACCTACGGTAGTTTGGTCTTGTGGTTTGGTGCGCTGGGCGATCGTATCGGCCATCTACGCGTCTTTCGACTGGGCTTAGTGTTGGGCGCAATGGCTTTTGTGTTGTGCGCCGTTTCACCGTTTTATAGTTGGCTGTTAGCGGCGCGCGTGCTGCAAGGGATCTCGGCGGCCCTGATTTTGTCGTGCGGCCCAGCCTTAGTCACCTTTCTCTACGCCGAACACGAGCGCACGCGGGCCTTGTCGATGTACGGCAGTATGGCAGGTCTGGCAACGGTTGCTGCGCCCCTGATCGGTGGCTATAGCATTGCCTGGATGGGTTGGACCGGCGTCTATTGGATTCGTGTGCCGATTGTTCTGGTCGCCTTGGGGTGTTTGGCGCTTCACAACCCGCGTTTGCAACATGCGCCTCACGGGTTAGCCGACGCAACTAAAAAAACTGAATCGCTGTCAACCATTCAATTGTTACTCAATACCTTGCGTAGCAATGCAAACTTTGGCTGGGTCAACGCGTCTTGCGTCATCGTTCAATTATGTAGTTTTTCGATCCCGCTCATTTTGCCTTACTACCTCATTCGGGTCCTGCACTGGGACTCTGCCCAAAGCGGTGGCTTACTAGTGGCCTGGGCACTCGGTGGCTTAGCCGGGGCAGCTGCCACCCCCGCACTCGTGCGGCGCTTTGGACTCAATCAAACCGGCTTTATCGCTGCCTGCTTTTGTTGCCTAGGCTTGCTAGCCATGTGCTTCTGGTCCTCTTCAGTATCAGTGCCATTCATGGTGCTGAGCATAGCAATACAAGGAACCGGTCTCGGGCTTTTTCAAGTTGTCTATTCTGACTGGATGATGGCTGACTTACCACCACAGTCGCGTGGTGTTGCAGGCAGCCTCGCGGTCTTGACTCGCATGCTAGGGATCGTCACAGGTGCAGTCTGTTGGCTCTGGCTGGTGGATCGCGGTGAAGCCAGTGCGCTGGCGGCAGGGCAAACTCCTGAGGCTGCTTTTTTAACTGGCTACCAACAACTACATTATGTTGTTGCAAGCGTATCAATCGGTTTCTTTACCCTCAGTTACTTCAAGCGCGGCTTGTGGTTTCGCGCTGCACCATCGCCCTAAACAGCGCTCTGTTGAAATTTATGCTTGACGTTGCAATTTGAAATTCATGTTTGAACGTAAAGCTAAAAAGTGAAAGTCATGAAACAACTTCTTATTATCTTTCATTCGATCACCGGAGGCTCTGAGCAAATCGCTCAAGCAGTCGCCCAAGGCGCACGAATAGAACCAGAGATCGAAGTGATCCTGCTACACGCGCGGCACGTAAAGCCCGAGCATCTGCTGTCAGCAAGTGGCTACATTTTTATAGCCCCTGAGATGCTAGGATCGCTTAGTGGGATCATGAAAGACTTTTTTGATCGAACCTTTTATCAAGTGCTCGACGAACTCAACGGACGCCCCTACGCTGCGTTAATCTGCGCCGGCAACGATGGGCGAGGTGCCCTGCGACAACTTGAAAAGATTGCAACCGGCTGGCGTCTCAAAAAAGTCACCGAGTCAAAAGTGGTCTTAACCCGGGCACAAACCAAAGAACAGATTCTTCAGGCCAAGACCCTTGACCAAGACTCGTTACAGGCCAGTGAAGAACTTGGCATTTTTTTCTCAAGCGCCTTGGCGCTTGCAGTGTTCTAGCAGCAAAGGTAACTTCAGTGATACAAACACCCTATCAAAATACTTTCTGAGA
>CAMCII010000249.1 GCA_945874505.1 Bordetella parapertussis
AAACTTCGGAGCAAGAGCCAACGACCGGTCGAATAATTTTTCGCGCCTGTAGATTTCTTGAGTCGCCAGGCAGGCAGCTGCAGCGGCGGGGTGCGATGAATAGGTGTAGCCGTGAAACATTTCAATCGCATTGGCTGGGCTGGCGTTAAGAATCGCGTCGTAGATATGCGTTTGAGCCGCGACAGCCGACATCGGGATCGAAGCGTTGTTGATGGCTTTGGCCATCGTGATCATGTCGGGGGTCACGCCAAAAAACTCGCTGGCTGTGGCTTTACCCAAGCGACCAAAGCCTGTGATCACCTCATCAAAAATCAGCAAGATGCCATGCTTGGTGCAGAGCTCGCGCAGGCGTTGCAGGTAACCTACAGGCGGCACTAGCACACCAGTTGAACCAGCAACCGGTTCAACGATCACGGCCGCGATCGTTGAAGCATCGTGCAAGGCGCACAGACTTTCAAGATGGTCAGCGAGGTGCATGCCCCATTGCGGCTGGCCTTTGCTAAAGCCCATGTCAGGGATGCTATGGGTGTGGGGCAGATGATCAACGCCAGGAATCAGGTTGGCTGAATACGCTTTGCGATTAGCAACGATGCCGCCCACCGAGATGCCACCAAAGCCCACGCCGCTGTAGCCACGCTCGCGACCAATCAAACGCGTACGCTGGGCTTCGCCACGCGAGCGATGATAAGCCAGCGCCATTTTGAGTGCGGTGTCAACAGCCTCAGAGCCAGAGTTTGCAAAGAAGATGCGATCCAAACCTTTTGGCATCACGCCTGCGACAACTTTGGCGGCTTCAAAGGCTAACGGGTGTGCCATTTGAAAGGGGGGGGCGTAATCAAGCTCTTGCATTTGCTTGTGCACGGCCTCAATGATTTCTGCACGGCCGTGACCGGCGTTGACGCACCAGAGGCCGGCGCTGGCATCAAGCACCTTCTGGCCGTCCATGGTGGTGAAGTGCATATCTTTGGCACTTTTAAGAATGCGCGGTGCAGCTTTGAACTGACGGTTGCCTGTAAAAGGCATCCAGAAATTGGTCATGTCCACAGTGTTGGACAGGCTAACGGCTTCGGTGACAGCATTCATGGGGTTCTCCGGTAATCGGGTTGTACGCTTACTGTAGCGCTGCAATGCTGATCGTGACCAGTACAGTTGCGCAAATATGTGGCAAACTGTACTGGTGCTGGTGCTGGTACTGGTACTGGTACAGATATTGGTTATGGGCTGATGTTTAGTGTGGCGTTTGCCAGCCCGAGCCTAACTTCCTGGTCTGCCCTCACTCGCGAGGTGTTACGTTTGGCCTTTTCACTGAATCTTGATCGTCAAGCTGATCTGAGCTTGGTCGAGCAAATCGTCGCCACGTTGACCGCTGCGATCGCGAGCCGTGCCTTACGGGCGGGTGACCCTTTACCCTCGGTGCGCCAGCTGGCGCGCGAGCAGGGCCTCAGCGCGTTTACGGTGTCAGAGGCGTATCAACGCCTGGTCGCGACTGGTCAAGTGGTGGCAAAGCGGGGGGCGTCTTATCGAGTGGTGGATAAGCGTGCGGCGCTGCCCCAGACCATACCCGCGTGGTTGGCACCAACCCTCAGTGCGGCCTGGCTGTTGTCAGATGTGTTTGCCGATCACTCGGTGCCGATCAAAGCAGGTTGTGGCTGGATACCTGGCGAGTGGATCAACGAGAGTGGCCTGCAACATGCCTTGCGTGTCTTGAGCCGTATGCCAGGCGCCCGTTTTGGTGGCTACGGACATCCCTATGGCATGGCCTCGTTGCGCGAGCAAATCGCAGCCAGACTCAGGCGCAATGACATCCCTGTTGAAGCCGCAAATGTGCTGCTCACGCAGGGCGCCACGCAAGCACTTGATTTGGTGGTGCGCACAATTTTGCGTCCCGGCGATACGGTCATTGTTGAGGATCCTTGTTATTGCAATTTGCTGCAGATTTTGCAGCTTGCAGGTTTAAAGGTTGTGGGCTTGCCGCGCAATGCAGACGGCCATGATCTTGAGCAACTCACTCAGCTGATTAAGCGCGCGCACCCCAAAGCGATCTTTGTGAATACCGTGTTGCAAAATCCTTCAGGTACCACGCTATCGTTGAGCAGCGCCAAGGGCTTGCTCGAGACTGCCGATCAGCACGGCTTATGGGTGATCGAAGACGATATCTATCGCGAGCTCGCCCCTGAAGGCGCGCCGTGCCTCGCTGCACTTGAGGGGTTGCGTCGCGTCATCTATATTTCAGGCTTCTCGAAAACCATTACGCCCACTTTGCGGGTGGGCTATGTGGCCGCACATCCTGACATTTTGGCAAGTTTGGCGCGCAGCAAAATGGCCGTTGGTCTCACTTCGTCAGAGGTCACCGAGCGCTTGGTGGCTAACGTGTTGACTGACGGGCACTATCAGCAACATCTCAGGTTTTTAACCGAAAAATTAAAACAAGCGCATCAGCGTGTGTGCGCCAGTATGCAGGCAGTGGGGGTCGAAATTTTTGAGCAACCCGACGCTGGCTTATTTTTGTGGGCACGTCTGCCGATTGATCCAAAACAAAGTACGGGTGTTGCGACCCGCGCCTTGCAACATGGCATTTGGCTGGCCCCTGGCGCATATTTTCGACCGGAAGATCGCGCCTCGAACTGGTTTCGCTTTAACGTGGCCAACTCAGATCATCCGGTTTTATGGGATTTCATCCGCACGCTTTCCTAGAACTGTTCGCGCGCCAAAGTCGGTGCGCGCGGCGCGTTTTAGTGTTCCCTGTTGTCAGAATCCTTTTCTAGCGGTCAACCGCCAAATAAAGCGTCTCTTTGATTTCTTCCATCACAACGTAGCTGCGCGACTCGGCTGAGGCGGGCAGACGCTTGAGAATCTCGCCCAACAGTTGCCGATATTTGCTCATCTCGGCTAAACGCGCCTTGATCAAATAATCAAAATCACCCGACACGAGGTGGCATTCCATGACCTCAGGAACATATTCAAGTTCTTTCTTGACCTTTTCAAAAACATCATCGGACTTTGTCGAGAGCTTGATTTCAAGAAATACCAACAGACTCTTGCCAAGCGCGGCCGGATTGACCCGTGCGTAATAGCCCATGATGATGCCTTCACGCTCGAGTCGCTTGACACGTTCTGAGCAAGGGGTCGCAGACAGGTTTACACGCTCGGCTAGGTCGGTCATCGAGATGCGGCCATCGCGTTGCAAGACATCGAGTATTTTGAGGTCGATGCGATCGAGCGGGCGCGGGGGGTCTTTTATCGTCACGGGGCAGATCCGAAAAGTCAAAACAGCAAAAGGCAGGTAAAACGATGGTTTAACGACTTGATTTTAGTGATTTCTGCTGTAATGCTGTCAGAATCTTTTTACATGGATCTCAACGCCCTATGTCGATCTCCCCACAGCCCGTCACCGTCGCCCTCAAGCAAGGTCAAGTCACAGGCTTACAAACTCCGACAATCACGCAGTTTTTAGGGCTGCGTTATGCCCAGGCTCCAACCGGTGCCTTGCGCTTTGCTCCGCCGCAACCCTTAGGTCCACAGTCGCCGTTTGACGCAACTCAAGCGGGGCCGGTGTGCCCGCAGTTGCCCTCACGCTTGCGCACGGTGATGGGTGATTTTGAGGCCGTGCAAGAGGAAGACTGTTTGCGCTTAGCGGTTTGGACACCCGGCTGCGATCAGCGCAAGCGCCCAGTGGTGGTGTGGCTGCATGGCGGTGCCTGGCAAAGCGGTGGCGGCGCACTCGCTTGGTACGACGGCACCCGTTTGGCCGCAGGGGGCGACTGCGTGGTGGTCGGGGTCAATTATCGACTTGCCGCGCTGGGGTGGTTGTATGTGCCCGGTGAAACGGCCAACGTCGGGCTGCTCGATGAAGAGGCAGCTGTGCGTTGGGTGGTCGACAATATCGCGCATTTTGGCGGTGACCCTAACAACATCATCATGATGGGTCAGTCGGCGGGGGGCTTCAATATTGCAGCGATGCTTGCGCGCGAGCCCTTATTTAACCGTGCGATTTTGCAGAGTGCGTCGCTCGGGCGTGGGTTTCGTGAACCGGCGCAAGCCGCGCACCTCAGCCGCGTGTTTTTGCAGGCGGCAGGTGCGCAGACCGTTGAGCAGGCGCGTGCCTTGCCGGTGTCGAGTTTATTGGCAGCTCAGCAGGCCCCGAGCGTGATGGCCGCGCTCAAAGAAGAAGGCGCCAATCGCAGTTTGTTTTGCCCGGTGGGTGATGCAGCATTTTTTACCTTGCCGCTTGCCCCACTGATGCAGCAGGCGACGACGCGCGCCGATGTGTTGTTGGGCTACACACGCGATGAAATGACGGCGTTTCCGGGCACCGAGCGTAACCTTGCGAGTCAGCAACTTGGTGAAAAAATCTTTGGCGCGCCGTCGCGGCAATGGGCGCAAGACGCACACGCTGCCGGTCGGCAAGCGTGGGTGTTTGAGTTTGCCTTTGGGCCTAACCCCGCGCTCGGCGCGTGTCATTGCTGCGAGTTGCCGTTTGTTTTTGGTAATCTTGAAAGCTTTGATGGGGCTGCGATGTTGCAGGGGATGGCCGCAGCGCACGGTGTGCGCCTCGTCGAGCAGATGCAGGGCGCCTGGATTGCGTTCATTCATGGCCGCTCGCCTGGCTGGGCATCCAGCCCAGCGCTGCATGTTTTTGAATAATATGGATTTCTTTCTATGCTTAGAATCCGTAGCGGTGTCTCAGCGCCTGTGATGCGTGCTTGTTTTGCATCTTTCAGTATTACGGGCACTTCTTTTTAAATTAGCTTTAAACAAAGGACCATCAGTATGCGTATGAATATCCAACTGTCTCGTGTCGCCATGTTTGTGATGGCGGTGGGCGTCTGTAGCCTGTCGCTACTGAGCCCGCGTGTGGCGCAGGCTCAAACCCCGAGTGCTTACCCTGACAAGCCGGTGAAGATTATTGTGGCGAATCCGCCGGGCGGCCCGATTGACGTGATTTTGAGGGTGTTAGCGACACGTCTGACTGCGGTCTGGGGTCAACCTGTTGTGGTTGAAAATCGTCCGGGTGGTGCAGGCATTGTCAGCACATCGGCACTGGTCAAAGCCCCGGCAGACGGTTACACAATTGGGATGGTGGCAGCGTCGTCTGTCACCATCATGCCGTTTGCCGTCGATAGCTTGCCTTACGATCCGGTCAAAGATTTGCAGCCGATCTCGCTGGTGGCGCGCACGCCGTTTATTTTTATTGTGCGTCAAGAGAGCCCATTTAAAACCTGGCAAGATTTTGTGCAGCAGGCTAAAACGCGCGATCTGACGATTGGCTCGTACGCCATTGGCTCTGCCTTTCATATGGTCTGGGAGCAAACCGCGCGCCGAGTGGGCATCAAGGCTGTCTATGCGCCCGCCAACGCTGCTAGCAAGACACAAGGCGACCTTGTGGGCGGCCAGCTTGATATCGCGCTTGAAGCGCCGTCTAGCGCGCGGGCAATGCTCGATGGCGGACGGGTGCGAGCAATTGCGATCACCAGCCCCGAACGTTTTGCCGGTTTGCCAGATACGCCAACACTGTCTGAGTCTGGCTTGTCAGGCTATTCGTCGCTGCCGTGGCTCGGCTTGATGGCCCCAGCCGGCATCCCCCCAGAGCGCGTTGCGCTGATTCAAAAAACCGTTGCGCAAATTTTGCAAGAACCAGCCATGCTCAAACAGCTTGAAACGCTGGGGATGATGCCAGTGGGCAGTACTCCCCAACAAATGGCCGAGACGATTGCGCAAGAGCGGCTGCTGATGCAGCCACTGGTGAAAGAACTCGGGATTCGCTTGAATTGACAACCTCCCCGACCTCGTCCTGACGGCCTCCGCTGACGCGGGAAGGCATGCAGATTCTTACGGCTTAAACCCCGGGGTGACGTCGGTCGTTGCGGCGGGGTCAACATAACGGCTTTCGAGCTCCATGAAAGCCGGGTATTCAAAAAGATTCCAGAGGCTGCGGTGGTCAACCATGCGATCCGAGAACGCCGCGCTTGAGCCCTTGCGCGCTAACTCTTCGTA
>CAMCII010000250.1 GCA_945874505.1 Bordetella parapertussis
CTCGCAGGTGTGGTCAGAGGTGCAGCGGTCTTGCGCGTACATGATGTCGATGCCACGCGTGACGCTTTAAAAGTTTGGCAGTCCGTTCAGACTGCAGGGGATCCCTGTTGATGTCCCTTCGGTGCTGAACGGCAAGTTTCGCGGAGAAAAAAATGAGTCAAAGAAAATATTTCGGTACAGATGGCGTGCGCGGCGAAGTGGGTGGTGACGTCATCAATGCTGAATTCGCACTCAGGCTTGGCTATGCTGCAGGTAAGGTTCTGGCTAAAGAGCATTCGGCGCGGCGCGGTCGCCCAACCGTATTAATTGGTAAAGACACGCGTATCAGTGGCTACATGCTTGAATCGGCGCTCGAAGCAGGCTTTGCCTCGGCTGGTATCGAGGTGTTGCTCGCAGGCCCGCTACCTACCCCAGCGGTGGCGTATTTGACGCGTACCTGGCGCTTAGTGGCTGGTATTGTGATCAGCGCCTCACACAATCCTTACTACGACAATGGCATCAAGTTTTTTTCGTCTAAGGGCATGAAGTTACCTGACGAGACTGAGGCTGCGATTGAAGCTGCGCTAGACGAACCCATGCAGTGTGTCAGCTCTGAAAAGCTCGGACGCGCGCGTCGTATTGACGATGCTCCGGGTCGTTACATTGAATTTTGTAAAAGTACGTATCCGTCGGATTTGGATTTAGGCGGCTTGAAACTCGTGGTAGATGCTGCCAATGGTGCTGCGTACCACATAGCACCTCACGTGTTTCGCGAGTTAGGTGCCGAAGTCACTGCAATTGGCGTGTCGCCCGACGGGTTCAATATCAATAAAGACGTTGGTGCCTTGCATCCAGAAAGCTTAGCAGCTGAGGTGCGTACCCGTGGCGCAGATCTTGGCATTGCGCTAGACGGTGATGCCGACCGTGTGCAAATGGTAGATGCCACCGGGCGTGTCTATAACGGCGACGAGCTGTTGTATGCGGTGCTGCGTGAACGCCTCTCGCGTGGGCCGGTTGCAGGTGTGGTGGGTACCCTCATGACCAATTTCGGCTTTGAGCGTCAGCTTAAAAATATGGGCATCCCCTTTGAGCGTGCTCAAGTGGGTGATCGCTATGTGCTCGAGCAATTGCGTAATCGCGGCTGGCTCTATGGTGGCGAAAGCTCAGGGCATTTGTTGTGTCTAGATTCGCACACGACCGGAGATGGCATCGTTGCAGCCTTGCAAGTGTTAGCGGCCTTGCAGCGCAGCGGCGAGACCTTATCACAATGGGTGTCTGCCCTGCGCCTATACCCGCAAAAAATGATCAACGTGGCGCTTAAGCCTGGTACGGATTGGGCAACCCATGCCGGCTTAAAAGCGGCTCAACAACAAGCCGAAGCCTTGCTGGGTGAGCGTGGTCGGGTATTGATTCGCGCGTCGGGCACCGAACCCAAACTACGCTTGATGGTCGAGGCTGACGACGAGGCTTTAGCCACAAGATGCGTCGATTTGCTGGCGGCGGTTGATTTAACGAGCTAATCATCCAGCGCTCCAACGCTCCAACGCTCCAACGCTCCAACGCTCCAACGCTCCAACGCTCCAACGCTCCAACGCTCCAACGCTCCAGCGCTCCAACGATCCAACGACCTCGAGCTTCCTCTTGGAGGCAGGGTGATGTTCTGACCGGCTTGACTGAAGTCAAAAAAACTACATCATTTCGTCACTTTCGTGCAATGTGGTTTGGTCATAGTGAGGGATACCTCAGGAGACCAACCTCATGCTTGAGCTTGTGCGCAGTGCCTCTAGTTTATTTACGCTTCCGACGGCTTCCAAGCAGTCTGCCGGCCTGGTGGTTGGTCTGGCGCAGTCACCCGAAGAAATTGAATTAGTGCAGCGGCTTCGTCACGACGTGTTTAGTGCAGAGTATGGTGCTGCCCTGGGTAACGACCGCGATGGTATTGATCGTGACCACTTCGATCCCTGGTGTGCGCACCTGCTGGTGCGCGAACTCTCAACAGATCAGGTGGTGGGTACCTATCGCATTTTGACCCCGCAACAAGCTAAGCGTGCAGGTAGCTATTACTCTGAGTCTGAGTTTGACCTTGGCGGTTTGGGACACGTGCGTGATTCTTTAGTCGAATTTGGACGAGCATGCATTCATGAAGAGCACCGGCAAGGTGGCGTCTTGATGATGCTTTGGTCGGGCTTGGCAGAAATCCTCAAGCAAGGTAACTATGAGCACGTGTTCGGTTGCGCAAGCGTGAGCCTGCGCGATGATGGCGTGACCGCTGCCGAAGTCTGGCGGCAGGTCAAAGAGCGCTCGTTGTTCACAGAGGAGTTGGGCGTCAAACCCTTGCATCGGTACCCAGTCGAGCAGCTTGATAGTCAGTTACCAGCTTCGGTGCCAGCCTTGCTCAAAGGGTATTTGAAATTAGGGGCGCGCGTTTGCGGCGAGCCAGCCTGGGATCCAGACTTTAATACTGCGGATTTTCCGATGCTGCTGTCGGTCAGCCAGATGGGTCAGCGCTACCGTAAGCACTTTGGCTTTGATAGTGCTAAACCTGGATTAACTCAAAATTAAAACCGACCTTACCCCATTCGGTTTCTTCGCCATGTAACGAAAAATCGGTGAGCGGATGCGAGCCTAGCCATTTTTTGTCGACCTTGCAGACGATTGCAAGGCCTTTCACGCTGATCGAAAGTGGTAAACGAGACACATCTTCGCGGCGTCGACAAAGTAGTACCGCCAAGCGCAAACATAGAATCGTCAACCACTGCTCACGATTTTTAACCAGATTTTGCGCCTTGCTGAGTTTGCCAGTATGTGCCAACGCCAATAGCCCTAACTGCGCCTGATCGACTCGTGAAAAGCCCGGCATGTCAGCGTTATTTAAAATGTAGGCACTGTGTTTGTGGTAACCCGCCTGGGCGATCGATAAACCCACCTCGTGCAGATCTGACGCCCAACTCAAGGTATGGCGCAGTTCGTCTTGCTCGGTACGGCCGGGCAGCACGGCATCAAACAGACTCAAGGCGCAGCGCTTGACCCGCGTGGATTGACGGGTGTCGACGTGGTAGCGTTTTGTGAAGGCCAACACAGACACGTCACGCCGGTCATGGGCCTCTTCTCGACCGGCTAAGTCAACCAAGACGCCAAGACGCAAGGCGCCATCGCCGGTTTTCATGACCTCGACCTGCATCTCGTCAAAGAAGGCGCTCATGATCGCTAAACCGCCAGTTAAGACGTCGGCACGCTCAAGTTTGATACCCGGTAGGTCGTTGGGAATCACCCGCCCAGCGCGCACAAGTTTAGCCTTCAGTTTCTCAAGGCCATCTTTGGTAATCCCTTCGGGTGACAGGCGGCCTTCGGTTAAAATCGCGTAAAGCGCCTTGGCGGTGCCAGACGAGCCAAAGGCGGCATCCCAGCCCATTTTGCGATAGGGCTTGGTAATCACCTCAATTTCACGCCGGGCGGCCAACTCGGCCTGCTTCATCGAATAGGCGTCAATGACGCCCTCGGGGAAAAATTTGCGGCTGTAACTGACGCAACCCATATACAACGAAGAGGTGAGCAGAGGCTCGTCGCCGCGGCCGATGATGATTTCGGTCGAGCCACCCCCGATGTCGATGACTAAGCGCCTGTCGGTCGTGATCGGTAGCGTGTGGCTGACACCAGAATAGATCAGGCGGGCCTCTTCGCGCCCAGCAATGACCTCAATCGGAAAGCCAAGTGCAGCCTCGGCACGAGGTAAAAAATCAGCGACGTTACGTGCGACGCGAAAGGTATTGGTGGCAACTGCGCGTACTCTGTCAGGATGAAAGCTGCGCAAACGTTCGCCAAAACGTTTGAGCACTTCGATGGCCCGTTCAACCGATTCATCGTTCAGTATCTTGGCGGAGTTTAAGCCTGCGGCTAAACGAACGGTTTCTTTGAGCCGATCGATCTGGTAGATGTGTTTGGCACCATTTTGCTCGGCTACCCGTCCGATCGATAACCTAAAGCTGTTCGACCCCAGATCTACTGCTGCCAAGAGGTGTTCCATCAACGTCAACCTGTTACCTAATTACACGTATTATAAAAGGGTATCTAGAATCCCAAAAAATGCACGAGGTAGCTCGAATTGTTACCAAACTGTAACCTGACTGTTGTACAACCCCTGTTAGTCGACAACTAAGGTCTCTCACTATGCCCGCGCGTAAAAAAGCCGAACCGCTTTTTCTGAATCGAGAATTATCGCTGCTTCAGTTCAATGAGCGGGTCTTAGCCATGGCTGAACATCCAGATACCCCCTTGCTTGAGCGCTTGCGCTACGTCTGTATTGTGAGTTCGAATCTGGATGAGTTTTTTGAGATTCGGGTGTCAAGCTTAAAAGAGCAATTGGCGCAACATCCCACGCTGATGGGGCCCGATGGTATGACCACTGAGCAGGCTTACGAGAGGGTGCAACTTGAAGTGCACCGCCTGGTCGATCGGCAATATGCCTTACTGAATGATGATATCTATCCACGCTTGCGTACTGAAGGTGTATTCCTTCACCATGCTGTTGAATGGAATGGCGCGCAAACCGCTTGGGCCAAAGACGTGTTTCACCGCGATGTGATGCCCTTGCTCACCCCGATCGGTCTTGATCCGGCGCATCCGTTTCCGCGTGTCTATAACAAAAGTTTGAATTTTATTGTGCCCCTCTCTGGGCCAGATGCCTTTGGTCGTAAGGCAACGATTGCGATTGTGCAGGCACCTCGTGCCTTGCCGCGCCTGATACAAATGCCCCCTAAGGTATCCGGTCAACCCCACAGTTTTATTTTGTTGACGAGCTTGCTGCGTGCCTTCGTGGGCGAACTGTTTCCGGGTATGGCCGTGCAGGGCTGTTATCAATGGCGGGTGACGCGTAATAGTGACTTGTTTGTCGATGAAGAAGAGGTCACTAACCTGCGTCAGGCGCTACAGGGTGAGTTGTCTCAGCGTAACTTCGGTTCGGCCGTGCGGCTTGAAATTGATTTGCTGACCCCGGTTGAGATCGCCAAGTTTTTGCAAAAAGAGTTTTCGCTGACCGAGGCAGACACCTATCGTGTCAACGGCCCAGCCAACGTGTCGCGCTTAATGCAGATTTGTAATTTAGTAAAAAGACCGGATTTATTGTTTCCAGAGTTTCAGGGGCCCATTCCTGCGCCGTTTGATAGTTTGCCCAATCGGCCTTCTGCCATTTTTGAAGCGATCGCGAAAGAAGACCGCTTATTGCACCACCCCTATCAATCGTTTCAACCCGTCATTAATTTTTTAACGGCAGCTGCGGTCGATCCAGAGGTGGTGGCGATTAAACAGACGATCTACCGAACAGGTGAAGACTCAGAATTGATGCGTCTGCTACTTGCAGCGGCCAAGGCCGGTAAAGAAGTGACTGTCGTGGTAGAGCTGATGGCCCGCTTCGATGAGCAGACCAATATCAATTGGGCGGCCCGCCTCGAAGAGGTCGGTGCGCATGTGGTGTACGGTGTTGTCGGCCATAAAACACACGCCAAGATGGCGCTGGTTCTGCGTCGTGAAAAGGGCCGTATCAAGCGCTATGGCCACTTAGGTACGGGCAACTATCATCCACGCACGGCGAGTTTGTATACGGATTTTGGTCTGCTGACAGCCGAGCCACGCCTATGCGAAGACATGGATAAAGTGTTTTCGCAGTTAACAGGGCTGGGTTCGCGGCGTGTATTGAAAGAGCTGCTGCAGTCACCCTTTACCTTGCACGACACGGTGGTGTCGATGATTCGCGCCGAAGCGCGTGCAGCGCGCGCCGGCAAACCTGCACGGATTTTGGTGAAGTTAAATTCTTTGCTTGAGCCCATCGTGATTCAAGAGTTATACAAAGCCAGCCAGGCAGGGGTGAAGATCGATTTGATTATTCGCGGCGTGTGTGCCTTGCGTTCGGGTGTGCCCGGCTTATCTGACAACATCACGGTGCGGTCCATTGTTGGCCGTTTTCTTGAGCACTCAAGAGTATTTTATTTTTACAATCAAGGCGCCGAGTC
>CAMCII010000251.1 GCA_945874505.1 Bordetella parapertussis
GAAATTAAAGGATTCGTATTCGACGACTGGTAACCGCCACCCAAAGCGCGTACCAAGGCAACATTCAAAGAAAAACGACGCGCGCGAAGCTCGGTCACACTACGCAGGCTCAACAGCATAATATCCTCAGCAATTAACACATCAAGATAGTTCGACAAACCGCCACGATAGCGATTTGAAGCAATATGAAAAGCTTCTTGCGCAGCAGCTAGACCCGCCTCAGCTTGCTCAATTTGACCGCCTAATGCTCTGAGGCTCGTCACCGCATCGGCAACATCTTGAAAGGCTTGAACAAGCGTACGGTTGTAATTTGCCACGGCCTCATCGTAACTGGCGCGTGCGCCCTGTAACTCACCTTGCAGACGACCACCCGTAAAAATGGGCAGCGAAATCGCGGGCCCCACGCTACCAAACACTGAACCGCTTTGACCCAACCGGTCAAGCCCGAGCGATTGCAAACCAATAAAACCGGCTAAATTAATATTGGGATAAAAGTCGGCTTGTTTTTGATCGATACGTGCCGCCTGCGCCTGTGCCTGCACCCTGGCGGCCACCACGTCTGGGCGTCGCCCTAATAACTCAGCCGCTAAGCTCTCAGGCAAGCCCAGGGTCTTGCTCAGCGTCACGCTCGGCCTCTGTACCGACAGGCCACGATCTGGCCCAGCGCCCACTAAGGCCGCGAGGCGATTACGTTGCAACGCAATCTGCTCGTTCAGCACCAGGAGGTCAGTTTTGGCTTGTGCGCCCTTAGCATCCGCCTCGCGCACACCGCCACGTGTTTCAAGGCCGTGGGTAAAACGTTCAGCAAACAAGCTGGCGGTTTTTTCACGGATCGCCACCGCGCGCTCGGTGGCCTCTTTCTGGGCAAATAATCGCGCAAGCTCTGCGTAAGAGGATGCGGTTGCCGTTGTGAGCACGAGCGCCGCCTGCGCCTGGTCGGCAAGCCGTGCCTCAAGCTCTGAAGTCGCCGCAGCAAGTCCAGCGCGATATTTGCCCCAAAAATCAATTTCCCAACTGATATTGAGTGCGGCCTGACCAAACTGGTTCCAGTCCCGCGTCACACTCGACGCTGGTGTCAGGTAGTTATAGCTCAGTCGCTGCGAAGTCACTGTGCCCACCGCTGAGACCTGCGGCAACAAAGGCGCGCCCGCCACTTCAGCCATCGCCTGTGCGCGCTGGACTCGAGCTTGGGCAATCGCAAGATCAGGCGAACCGGCTAAGGTTTCACGCATGAGCTGATTTAACTGTTCGTCTTGATAACTTAGCCACCACTGTTGCTCTGGCCAAGAAAGTGGGGGCGCAACAAACGACGTTGCTGTCGCAAAGTCTTGACTCGTTTTTGCAGTGAACCTAGTGTCGGCTGGCGGCAAAGGGGCGCAGCCCGTCTGACACCAGACTACCAACGTCAATAACAGGCCACCCAAGGCGTTCAAACGAAAAAATCTTAGTCTCACAGGCCGCGTAAGTGCCTTTTTTATGTCTTGTTTAGCGACTTTTTGGCAGACAGCGTGCTGCGTTTAAAGTACTTAGAGCCACAAGATACCATTATTTACTTACTTATTCTTTGGGCCTCTGCCCCCGAGCCTTTTCATTGAGCGCACGGCTTCGTACTCAGAGGCTCGCTGATTGTGGTAATTTGCCCATATCAATCGCCTGGAGTCTCGATGATTAAGCTTAACTTTCACCCCACTGGCCGCCATTTTTTGCAAATCCCCGGTCCAAGCCCCGTGCCAGATCGAGTGCTACGGGCCATTAGCCTGCCCACGATCGATCACCGTGGCCCAGAATTTGCTGGGTTAGGACGCAAAGCGATCGACGGCATGCAAAGCATCTTCAAAACCAAACAACCGGTCATTATTTATCCCGCCTCGGGTACTGGCGCCTGGGAAGCTGCCCTCGCCAACACCTTGAGCCCTGGTGATCATGTCTTGATGTACGAGACCGGCCATTTCGCCTTTCTCTGGAATCGCCTAGCAACCAGACTCGGGCTCAAAACCGAAGTGTTGTCGTTTCAAGGTCACGACGAGCAGTTCCCCACCTTAGCGGGCTGGCGTCGCGGCGTGCAAGCCAACCAAATTCATGATCGTCTGGTGCAAGATCGCGAACACAGCATCAAAGCCGTCTGTGTCGTGCACAACGAAACCTCAACCGGTGTCACCTCAGACATTGTTTCGGTGCGTAAGGCGATTGATGACGCCAAACACCCAGCGCTGTTGATGGTGGATACGATCTCGGGCCTAGGCAGTGCCGATTATCGCCACGATGAATGGGGTGTCGACGTTGCCATGGCGGCTTCGCAAAAAGGCTTAATGCTGCCTCCGGGCCTGAGCTTTAACGCCCTCTCTGCGCGCGCGATCGAAGCATCAAAAACCGCCAAGATGCCCCGCTCGTTTTGGGCGTGGGACGAAGTCATCGAGATGAATAAAGGGGGCTACTGGCCTTCAACTTCAAGCACCAACCTGTTATATGGCCTCTCAGAGGTCATCGACATGTTTGCCGAAGAAGGCATGGATAAGGTATTTGCGCGTCATCAGCGCTGGGCTGCTGGCGTGCGTGCTGCAGTCAACGCTTGGGGCCTCCCCATTCAGTGCACTGACCCGAGTGTGTACTCCCCAATCTTGACTGGCGTCATCACACCCGAGGGTGTTGACGCAGACGACATCCGTAAATTGATTCAACAACGGTTTGATTTATCGTTGGGCACTGGTTTGGGCAAAGTCAAAGGCCGGATGTTTCGCATTGGGCACCTTGGTGACAGCAACGATCTGACTCTTTTGGCAACCCTGGCGGGTGTCGAGATGGGCCTCAAGCTCTCTGGCGTCAAGCTAGCGGGTAGCGGCGTACAAGCGGGCATGGACTACTTCTCAAACGGAGCCTGAACGTGCTCTCACCGACCACAATCGCCAAGCCTCTGCATTTTTTTCCTGCTAGCGCGGGCGGCACTTCGCCGCTCGCCCAATTACTCGCAAAAAACTTACGCGGCGAGGTCCTGTTTGATGCCGCCTCTCGCGGGCGCTATTCAACCGATGCGTCGATCTATCAAATCACACCTATCGGGGTGGTGGTGCCACGCGATCAAGCCGATGTGCTGCGCACACTTGAGATCGCCCGTGATCAAAAGGTGGCAGTGCTGTCGCGCGGTGCGGGCACCAGTCAGTGCGGCCAGACTGTCGGCGACGCACTGATTATCGATAACAGCAAATGGCTGTGCAATGTGATCGCCTTTGATGCAAACGCAATGACGATCACCGTTGAGCCTGGCATGGTGCTCGACCACTTAAACGCGTGGCTCAAGCCCCATGGGTTGTGGTTTCCGGTTGACGTGTCGACAAGCGCGCAGTGCACCATTGGCGGCATGACGGGTAATAACTCGTGTGGCTCACGCTCAATCGAATACGGAAACATGGTGCATAACGTGCTCAACATCGACGCCGTGTTGGCCGATGGCACCCAGGCAAATTTTGGCTCGTTAAATACCCCCGTTTCGGGCGCACGTCTGCAGAGTATTCTAGAGTCACTCAAAACGATTGCCACCCGCGAGCGCGCCGAACTTGCAGAGCGTATCCCAAAAGTGTTGCGTCGCGTTGCCGGCTACAACATCGATTTATTTGACTGCCAAAATCCGCGTGCCTACACCGATGATGGTGTTGCAAATCTTGCGCATCTACTCGTAGGCTCAGAAGGCACCTTAGCCTACAGTCGTCAAATTACGCTTAAGTTATGCCCTCTTCCTGTTCACAAAGTGTTGGGGGTTGTGAACTTTCAAAGCTTTTATAAAGCGATGGATTCGGCGCAACATATTGTGACACTCAAACCGACCGCGGTTGAGTTGGTCGATCGCACGATGATTGAGTTGGCACTTTCGAACCCAGCCTTTCGGTTCGTCGTAGAAAAAGCCCTGCTTGGACAGCCTGCTGCGATTTTGCTGGTCGAGTTTGCAGGCGAAGACAAAGCTGCACTTCTTAAAAAGCTAGAAGACTTGGATGCCCTGCTGAGCGATCAGGGGCTCCCCAACTGCGTCGTCAAAATGCCAGACGCCCAAGCACAAAAGGCCCTATGGGACGTGCGAAAAGCCGGCTTGAATATCATGATGAGCATGAAAGGCGATGGCAAACCCGTCTCTTTTGTTGAAGACTGTGCAGTGCCTCTCGAACATCTGGCCGCATACACCGATCGCCTGACCGAGGTGTTTCATCGCTACGGCACAGAGGGCACGTGGTATGCCCACGCAAGTGTCGGCACGCTCCATGTTCGTCCGATTTTAGACATGCGGCGCGATGGCGCAGTCAAGATGCGCGCGATTGCCGAAGAAACATCCACCTTAGTGCGCGAATACAAAGGTGCGTTCTCAGGCGAGCATGGCGACGGCTTGTGCCGAGGTGAGTGGGTGTCGTGGCAGTACGGCCCACGCATTCATCAAGCCTTTACCGAAATCAAAGTCCTCTTTGACCCAGACAATCGTTTCAATCCAGACAAAATTGTTCGGCCGCCAAAGATGGATGACCGAAACAATTTTCGCTACGCACCCGGCTATCAAGTGCCAGCGCTTCAGACCGGACTAGACTGGTCAGCCTGGAACGTCTTGCGTGACCCCTTAACCGGTGACGAGACCAAACCCGGTACTGGCTTAGATCTCAGTAACGGGTTGGCTTCCGCTGTCGAGATGTGCAACAACAACGGTCACTGCCGCAAATTTGATGCTGGCACCATGTGCCCAAGTTATCGCATCACCAAAGACGAACAACATGTCACCCGCGGGCGTGCCAATACGTTGCGCCTCGCTCTATCAGGCCAGATTGGGCAAGCGGGCTTAGCCAGCGTAGAAGTCAAAGACGCGTTGGATCTGTGTGTTTCGTGT
This sequence comes from Bordetella parapertussis, assembly GCA_945874505.1. Classification (GTDB taxonomy): domain Bacteria; phylum Pseudomonadota; class Gammaproteobacteria; order Burkholderiales; family Burkholderiaceae_B; genus Zwartia; species Zwartia parapertussis_J. The sequence goes on from CAMCII010000251.1 coordinate 4,859, forward strand.
AAAGGCTGTAAGCGCGACTGCCCGACCGGCGTCGACATGGCCAAGATAAAAATTGAAGCTCGCGCCGCGTGGGGCAAGTTACACGGTCTCACATTGCGAGAGCGTCTAATTGCTTTCATGCCACACTATGCGCCTTGGGCGAGTCGCTTTGGCGGATTGTTAAATATCGCCCAGTCGCTGCCGGTGCTCGGATCGTTGGCGAAACGTGCGTTGGGCTTTGCAACCGCACGCTCTTTGCCAACATTTAAAGCACCCTTTTTAAACAGCGCACGAAGCAACAACACCGTACCCAGCGACGACGCTGCTCTCAAAACAACCAACAAAGACGTTTTACTCTTTGTCGATACCTTCAGCAATTATCTTGAAGCTGAAAATGCGCACGCTGCACAACGCGTGCTTCAAGCCGCAGGCTATACCGTACATCTGAATGTTCGTGCAGGTGAGCGTCCGCTGTGCTGTGGCCGAACATTTTTATCGGCCGGGCTCATCGACCAGGCCAAAGCTGAAGCAAGGCGCACACTCGATACACTCATGCCTTACGTTAGCAAAGGCATTGCAATCGTCGGGCTCGAACCGTCGTGCCTACTGACGTTGCGAGACGAATTTTTACAATATGGCTACGGTGCTGAAGCCAAACAACTCGCGCAACAAGCATTTTTGTTCGAAGAGTTTTTAGTTCGTGAACAAAAAGCTGGGCGGTTTAAGTTGAGTCTACAACCCATCGATTACAACAATGCGCTTTTGCATGGCCATTGCCATCAAAAAGCCTTTGATGCATTCACACCAGTGCAAACCGTGTTGAGTTGGATTCCAGAGCTAAAGGTCTCTACCGTTGAGTCTTCGTGTTGTGGGATGGCAGGTAGTTTTGGCTATGAGGCCGAACATCATCAAGCCTCGATGCAGATGGCTGAACTTTCGCTCTTACCGGCCGTACGTAATCGCGCAGCGAGCACAGTGGTGGTTGCTGATGGGACAAGTTGCCGACATCAAATACACGATGGTGCTGAGGTGAAGGCGATTCACACCGCACAGCTGTTAGTGCAAGCGTTACCAAAGTGATGCTCGCCTGACGACAGACACCAGCTTGTGCTTGGGTCGCATGATTCAAGCAGTGACCATGTCTTT
>CAMCII010000252.1 GCA_945874505.1 Bordetella parapertussis
AGCCAATGCGGTTCTGTCACGCAAACAATCGCAATGTAACCGTCTTTTGCTGGGTAAACGTTGTAAGGGGCTAACGCGAGCCCACCGTGGCGGTTACCGACGCGCGGTGGTACCACACCAACAGATTTATGTGTGATGCCCATGTTCGAGGCAAGAGTTGGGTAGGCAGTTTCTTGCATCGAAACCTCAACCAAGCGCCCCACTCCAGTTTGCGAACGCTCGTATAGCGCAGTCATGATCCCAGCATACAAATGTACGCCGCTTAAAAAGTCGACAATCGAAGCGCCTGCGCGCAACGGTGGGCCATCGGGCGTACCCGTGACACTCATGATCCCCGAGGCAGCTTGAATCGTGACATCCATTGCCAGATTGTCGCGATCAGGGCCTGACAAACCGTAGCCGGTACCCGAGCCATAAATCAAACGTGGATTGAGTTCGTGCAAGACCGACCAGCCCACGCCTAGACGATCCATCACGCCTGGTGCAAAGTTTTCAACCACGATGTCAGCGCGTTTGACCAACTCTTTGAAAAGGTCGCGACCCTTAGCCGTTTTTAAATTTAAGGTGATGCCGCGCTTATTGGTATTGAGCATGGCCATTGGCAACGAGGCACCCCCACTCACCTTGGCGCGTATCCGCGAGGGCTCGCCGTTGAGCGGTTCGATCTTGATGACATTCGCGCCTGCTTTTGCCATCAAAAATGTTGCGTAAGGGCCTTGATAAATCTGGGTCAAGTCAATGACCGTGATCCCAGCGAGAGGTGTATTCGCGCGAGGGGCCTGTGGCGTGGTGGTTGCCATCTTAGCGTGCCTCTTTGATTATTTTTTTGGCAATCGACATACGGTGTACTTCAGAAGGCCCCTCATACACGCGCATCACCCGCACACGCTGAGCCATCAACTGCAACGGCAGCTCTTTGGTGACACCCATTGCCCCCAAAGTTTGCATCGCGTGATCCAACACCTCAGCAGCCATCTCGGTGGCATACACCTTGATCATCGAGGCCTCAGTGCGCACATCAATGCCTTGATCTTGCTTGCGTGCGGCATCTTGCACCATCAAACGACAGGCGTGCATCTTCATAGCTGCATCGGCAATCCACCATTGCACAGCCTGACGGTCGGCCAGCAGTGCACCAAAAGTTGTGCGTTGCTTGGCATGACTCACCATCATGTCTACAGCGCGACGGCACATGCCGATACACCACGTGCCAATCTGTAACCGACGCACCACGAGTCGCAATTGCATGGGGGCAAAGCCGGCACCGATTTCGCCTAAAACATTTTCTTCAGGGATACGACAATCTTCAAACACTAACTCATACGTGCGATGCCCACCGAGCATGGGGATCTCGCGCAAAATCTCAAAACCAGGGGTATTTTTCTCAACGATAAACGCTGTGATGCCTTCGTGACGCTTACCCGCACCGACGCGTGCCATGACAATCACAAAATCGGCAGAGGGTACTTTACTGACCCAGATCTTGCGGCCATTGATGACCCACTCATTGCCCACTTTTTCAGCGCGCGTAATCATGCCCGAGGGATCACCACCCGCATTAGGCTCAGAAATTGCAATTGCAGATTTTGCGGTGCCTGCAGCGTAGGGCTCAAGATATTTCTTTTTTTGCTCGGGGGTACCCACAGCCAGCAGCATGTGCATGTTGGGCGAGTCTGGCGGAAACACAAAAGGCGTCACCGTGCGACCCAATTCTTCGTTCAGCGCCATCCAGGTGGTGGCTGAAAGGTTGGCACCGCCAAGCTCTTCGGGGGCATCTAAGGCCCAGAGGCCCAATTCTTTACATTTTTTTAATAACGGCGCCTCTTCTTCGGGCAGCAATTTCAGCGGCTCAGCCTTGATCTCGCGGGCTAGCACAGCCGCTTCTAAAGGCATCAACTCTTGGTCAACAAATTTTGCGACCAGATCAATGATCATGCGTGCGTCATCAGCTTGTTCTGCAGTACTTTGTTCTTGGCTCACCCTACTCTCCTTATACGATAGACACTATCTTAGCTGATTGAGTCTTCTCAGTTGCTCTTGGCCCTGCTTGGCCTAATTGCTGTTGGCGAGTCTCTGGTTGACTCGGCGGCCTTGACCCCGCTCAGTCTGACTCAGCTGTGCTTGGCCCGACTCAGTCTGACTTGGCTCAGTCGCCGGGTCGTCTCGGGCTGACAGGGTGGGATCGGACTCGCGCCTCAGTTGCGTGCCGCTCTGCTGTAGCCTATGCTTAGTCTATGAAAATAACAGGCACAATTCATAAAAATGATTCGAGCGTTGGGTGTGATTGCACCGCTGGCGCTAGGCCGTTAAAAACACCGGAGAACATCATGACAACTCAGCCAAACGACGGCTATTACGAAGTTTTGTGGCCGCGCAGCCCCATGCAGGTTCAGGGCAAATCTTTAGCGAAACGCCTCGATACCCTCGCCGGCAAAACGATTGTTCAGCTTTGGGATTACGTCTTTAAAGGCGACCAAGTGTTTGCTGCGCTTGAAGAAAGCCTGAAAGAAAAATATCCGGGTGTCAATTTCGTGCACTGGAGCGTGCTGGGCAACACGCACGGCCCTGACGAGCGTCAGATTTTGGCCGATTTACCCAGGCGCCTAAAAGAACTGAAGGCGGATGCCGTGATCTCAGGGATGGGCTGCTGAGGCAGCTGCACGCCCGCCGTGTTGCGGGCTAGTGCGGTATGTGAAGAGGCTGGCGTACCAAGCTCTTCGTTAGTGAGTCAGGGCTTTTTAAAGCTTGCCGAGGCGTCGTCGATTGGTCTGGGCTTGCCAAGCATGCCCGTCGCCTTGGTACCCGGTCACCCGGGTGCGCAAAGTACGGCAATGCTGCGGCGCAATATTCTGGAGGTCACCGCTGCAGAGGTGATTAAAAATTTGACTGATGCAAGCGGCACCGGCACGCAAACCTCTGAACCACAGGCGCAAGACGTGGTGTTCAAGGGTGGCTTTGATGCGGTCAATCAGTATTTTCTGGCAAACGAATGGAGTGATGGTCTTCCGGTAGTGCCCCCTACCCAAGCCAAAGTGCAAGAATTTTTGAGCTATACCGACCGTGCACCGACCGACGTGTTGGGGGTGTTATTGCCCGACAATCGGGCCGCCACCGTGTGGAGCGTTGCAGTCAATGGCGTAATGGCCGGTTGTCGCCCTGAGTACATGCCGATCTTGGTTGCGCTGGTGCAAGCGATGGCTGACCCTGCCTATGGCGTTGAGCATAGTGGCAATACCCCAGGCGGCGAAACGCTCATTATTTTGAACGGCCCGATTGTTCAACAACTCGGGTTTAACTACAAAGAAAACGTTTTGCGGGATGGCTTTCAGCCTAACACCTCGGTCGGGCGTTTTTGGCGTTTGTATCTGCGCAATGTCGCGGGCTTTTTATTGCACAAAAACGATAAAGCGACGTTTGGCAATACGTGGCGGGTAGTCGCCGCAGAAAATGAAGAGGTACTGAAAGCTATCGGCTGGAGTCCGACCAACGTAGAGATGGGGTTCAACGCGACGGACAACACCGTCACGATTGCGCGCTATACAGGTGGCAATGTGATTGCCTCGGTGTCGGGCAGTACACCAGAAGAGATCATGCCGATTCTGGCCGATGCCGTGGTACGCCAAACCTCGTGGCAGATTACCTTTACCGTAGGTGGCGCCTATGGCACGCTTCGACCGTTGGTGTTGCTGAGTCCGATTTTGGCTGAAGCGATCGCTCAGGGCGGCTGGTCTAAACAAGATGTGAAGCAGTATTTGTTTGAACAGGCACGTTTGCCGGCCTGGAAATTTGAACACATGCTGCGCGTCTGGGCTGACAAACCCATTTGGAATCTGACCGAAGAATATGCGGCGGGTCGTATCCCAAAAGTGTTTTGTGAATCTGACGACCCGAATCGCTTGGTGCCCTTGATCACCCGCGCTGATGATTTCATGATCGCGGTCACGGGTGACCCGCTGCGAACCAACGCGTACGTGTTTGCGCACAATGGGCGCTTGGGCTACCCAGTCGGAAAATTGATTGATTTACCGGCAAGTTGGCAATTTTGATAGCTGTTCGCTACCAATTCGATCAAGTTGGCAATTTTGATAGCTGTTCGCTACCAGTTCGAGCAAGTTGGTAATTTTGATGGCTGTTCGCTACCAGTTCGAGCAAGTTGGTGATTTGGATACCTGATGCTCACCCATTCGAGCAATTGATCGATTTCACGCTCGGCGAACTTTTATTCAGTTCGTTAGGTCTAGAATAGAAACATAAAGACAGGAGTCAATCATGAACGCTGAAAACAAAATGACGATGCACAAGCTACGCATATTGCATCCAGCAGTTGAGCCGCACACGCCGGTTAAAAACCCGCATGACCTTATCCCTGAAGGTGGTAAAGCTCAAGGGCTGCGGCACCTCGCCCCTCGCCTAGCAAGCCTGAAGGGCAAACGTCTTGCATTGTTGGATAACAACAAGGTCAACGCCCGCGAGCTCTTAACCGCGTTTGGTAAGCAATTGCAGTTGCAACACGGTGTGGCTGACATCAAAATGTGGCGCAAGCCCACTTCTGCTGCGCCTGCTCCGTTTATCTCTGAGATCACGGCATGGAAACCCGACCTGATGCTGACGGCCTCAGGCGACTGAGGGTCGTGCTCGTCGTGGAGTGTCCACGACTCGCACACGATAGAGTCTCTGGGGATCCCCACAGTGACGTTCGTGACGCAACCCTTTCGAGGGATTGCAGCAACACGTTCAAAATCTTTAGGTCTGCCAAGTTTGCCGATTTTGTTAATCGACCACCCCTTAGCGAACCGCACGCCCGACGAGATCGACACGATGGCATTACAACGTTTAGTCGATGTCGTACAGTTTTTAATGGATGTGCCCACACGGTAAGCCTTGTGCGATTTGAGTATTTACTTAGAGAGCTGCGTCGTAATGCCGTGACGCTCTCTCAACAAGCGTCGGCAGAGCCGCGACCAAACGTTCAACCCTTGGAGGGCTTGTCATGAGCACCCACGCCACATTGTTAGAGCTAGCCCTGCCAGACGATTCTTTGCAAGACTATTTCGAACAGCAAGGGTGGACAGATGGTCTACCCATCGTAGCCCCGACTCCAGAACGTGTTGCGGCCATGGTCACTGGCAGCGGTTTAGCTCGAGACAGTGATATCGCTGCGATTGCGCCGGGCTACGCGTTATGCAGTGTCGAGAAGTTGGCAATCAATGCCGTCATGGCGGGCTGCAAGCCCAGTTATATGCCAGTGCTTGTGGCCGCGTTAAAGGCGATGGCGGTACCTCACTTTAATTTGTCTGGCATTCAGTCGACCACACATCCGGTGGCACCGATGTTTGTCGTCAATGGCCCGATTCGTCACGAGATCGGCTTGAACTGTGGTTCAAACGTGTTTGGACAGGGCTTTCGTGCCAATGCCACAATCGGGCGTGCGCTGCGCCTGGTGCTCATGAATATTGGTCAAGGGATCCCAGGCAAGACGGATATGGCGACACACGGCACACCTTGCAAATTTAGTTTTTGCGCCGGTGAAAACGAAGAAAAAAATCCTTGGGATCCGTTTCATGTTGAGCATGGCTTAGCAAAAACGGATAGCAGTGTCTTGGTACACGCGGCAGAATCCCCCCATAATGTGCAAGACCATGCAAGCGCCAACGCGGCAGAGCTTTTGTTAATGATTTCTGATGTGATGATGACGATTGGCGGCAACAATATGAGCTCGGGCGGTGAGATGCTGCTGGTACTTGGCCCTGAACATGCAGCAATCTTGGCGAAACATGGCATGAGTAAAGACGATATTCGGCACGACCTACACAAGCGGATGCGTTTGCAGTTAAGCCGTGTCAGTGAAGGCTGTCAAGAGTGGTATCGCACCAAACGAAAAACCTTTAATGTGGCTCCCGGCAC
>CAMCII010000253.1 GCA_945874505.1 Bordetella parapertussis
GAATCTTGAGCAACGTGGTTCGCAAACGCTCAAACAAACCACACTGTATGAAAGCGATGGTTTTGCCGGGCTCAAAGGTCACATCCCGCCACCTAGCCGGCGTGCAATCGTCTTGATGGATCCCTCATACGAAGACAAAAAAGACTACAGACACGTGATTGACACGGTAAAAGATGCGCTGGTTCGGTTTCCGACCGGATGCTATGCCATCTGGTGCCCTCAGATACAACGCCGCGAGGCACAAGAGCTGCCGCGTCAACTCGAACGCGCGGGTGCCAAAAACTGGCTGTATGCAAGCCTAAGCGTACACAAACCGTCAGAAGACGGGCTAGGTTTACATGGCAGCGGCATGTTTGTGATTAACCCGCCCTGGACGCTCAACGCGGCCTTAAAAGAGAGCTTGCCTTGGCTCGTCAAGGTGCTTGGGCAAGACGCCCGCGCAGGCTATAAGCTTGATTTTCTTGAGCACTAAAACTGCTCACAAGGTGCCTCAACGCTCAGCAGACGCCTGCTCTAGAGGCGTCGCACAGCCGAGTGGGCCTGTCCTCTCAATCTTGCGGTCTGAGCGATTTGTTTAGAACGACTCATCTGCGCGCAAATAGCGCCACTGACCAACCGGCAAATCCGCCAGGCGGACTTGCCCGATTCGTACCCGCTTCAGCCCCAGCACCTTTAAACCGACTAATTCGCACATACGGCGAATCTGACGCTTTTTGCCTTCGTTCAAAATAAACTGTAGTTGATCGTCATTTTGCCAGCGAACCTGTGCGCGCTTCAATTTTTTACCATCTAACGACAGTCCTTCGTTCAGCAGTTCGAGCTTACCGGGCGCTAAGCGGCCTTGCACACGCACCAGATATTCTTTGTCGATCTCGGTATCGTCACCGATTAACTGGCGCGCCACGCGACCATCTTGCGTCATCACCAGCAAGCCGGTTGAATCGATATCTAACCTGCCTGCAGCGGCTAAACCTCGTAATTGTGAGCGTTCAAAGCGTTGCGGGCTGCGGTCAGACAGCGCTCGGCTTTGTGGGCCAATCAAAGCGACCGCTGGGGTATAGCCGTCTTCAGCCTGACCCGACACATACCCCATTGGCTTGTGAATCAAAATGGTCACACGCGAGGTTTGTTGAACCGCGGCAGAGCGCTCAAGGGTAATGTTTTGCGTCGGCAAGGCGCGCTCGCCCAAGGTGACGACAACGCCATCGACCTTGACCCAACCACGTTCGATGTAGCTATCAGCCTCGCGACGCGAGCACAAGCCGCGTTCGGCCATCAGTTTTGAGATGCGTACTTTTTCCATAACTTGCGATAATACAACTATGCAGAAACATCGCGAACCCAACACCTGGCTGCCAAACCCAGCGCCCAGTGCCTCACAACGACAACGCCGATGGTTAAGCCGTCCGGGTGCGCTCACCCAGGGGCTACGACAACTCGGCGACCTTAACTTGCGCGTGGTGTCTGAAAAAGTGTGTCGCGCCAGACGCCCAGAGGCGAGCAGGCTTGGGCTGCGCCCAGGGTGCGCGCTCTGGCAGCGCGAGGTGCGCATGTCGATCGATGGGATTGACTGCGTGGTTGCCTACAGCATCACGCGGCTCAGCGCGACACAAGGCCCCTGGCAGGCACTCAAGCACCTGCGCAACCGCCCGCTGGCTGACATTTTGTATAACAACCGCGCGATCATCCGCTCTCACTTTGAGTTTTCGTCACCCAGGCTCGGCACGCCGTTATATAAGCTCACTCAAGCGAACACGATAGCGAGCTCCCGAGTCTTGGCCCGTCGTTCAGTGTTTATACGTGCCAACCAGCCCCTGCTCGTTGCCGAGGCGTTTTTGCCGTCCTTTTGGGCAATTGCTCGGCGTGCAGCGTTGGCAGATTAATACGTGAGCACTGTCGTGTCGGTCTGCGCGACTCGCTCAAGCATCGTGACCATCCCAATCACGGTTTGACAGCCCTCAAGCATGTCGGTTGGCTCTAGGCCGCGATCCCGCATGGCGGTGCTACACAGATAGACCTTTGCACCCGAACGGGTGGCGTCCTCGATGTAGGCTGAAAGTGGGCGATTGAGCGGAGCAACCGCTTGATGCCTGGCCGCGTTGTCGCGAACAAATAATTCAACACTGGCACCCAAGGCATGAATCTCAACGGGCCAATCCATTGCTGCGGCCGAAGCTGCCAGCATAAAAGGGGTGGCGGCCAACTGGGGCGAAGCGGTACTGGTTTGCCACAGCTGCAGTACGAGCGAAGTCACGATGACCTCACCGAGCGTTCGAGCTTGAATCGCCAACTCATGACAACCTCACCGAGCATTCGAACTTAAATCGCCAACTCATGACATCACTCGCATACGACTAGACTTCAATCGCCTATTCATAACGAACCCAGAGAACGTTTGAAGTCGGCCAGCGAAGTCATCCCATGCAAATCCATCAACTCGTGTGCACGCACGGCGACTTCTGTACCACTGAGCAACACGTTACGCGCCTGATCTAAATCGCTGGGCTCGAGTCTGACCAGCCAGTTGATGTAGGGGCTGCGATTGATTTTGAAAGGCGTTGTTTCAAGCGGTGTGTTGATTTCGGCAATCACACAAGCAAAGGGCGTGCGCACCGACAAGATTGTTTTCGCAACCTCAACCAACGCGAAGGCTTTGGTTGCCTCGATCTCGCGCCCAAGCGGTCGGGGATTAAACATGTATAAATCACCGACCAACGCCAACCCAAAGGCCGTTAAACCTGCCTCAACTTGCCCACCCCCCGACTCACGAAACCAAACATTGAGCTCGTTGTCGTACATCAGGTCATCCGGAAACTCACACCCACGAATCTCAGCCACGCGATTGGCGCCTTTTAAAAATATGGCGGAAGAGTATGGGAGTCGAACCCACCAAGGACTGTACGACAGCCCCTCCCGGATTTGAAGTCCGGACGTCCCACCCGAGAGCGTGACTCTTCCTTAGAACTGCACTTTATCAGATTTACCTGTAAAGCTTCGGCGCTCAAATGACACGCGAACCGCAGGTAATAGTCGAACATCACAAGCTTAAAGCTCTTGTTACTTTGAGGTCACAAACGTACTGCTGGTATCGCTTTACAGTCACAAACGTACTGCTGGTATGACTTTGAAATGACAAGCTTTCTCATGGCGTTAGTCGGAATCTGTTTCTATAAATAACCCCGCATTACGCTCGATACGATGGTCTTTTTCAACACTGCGACTGTGGCGCGCATTTGCCACCACGCGGCGCGTCAGCCCAATGCGATCAAACGCCTCAAGCACTTGAATCGCGCGCTTGCGCCCAAGCCCCGAGGCGTCGCGAAACTGCACAACACTGACGGCCCCGTGAAGCTGCAGCAGCGCGCGCAAGACATTTGCTAAGGCCACCATGGTTGCGTAAGGATAAAACAAATCTTTGACCAGTTGCACCACTAACGAGGTACGTGCTTGTTTTTTGAGTAAGGTGCGCAAGCTCTCTTCGCTGGCTTGCACGTTGACGGCCAAGTCGCGCACCCAGGGTGGATCGAAGCCCTGCTCTAGCATCTTAGGAAATATTTTCTGCCACAGGATTTGCTCTGCTGCGCTCAAGGTAATGCGATGGTCAGGCAAGTGCGCAAAGCTGCCGGTTAGGGCAAGCGCACCCGTGTCAATTTGGTATTGCGCCCACGCCTTAAACACCGCAACGTCAAGAAACGGCAACGCCATGCGCCGCAGGCGTTCAAGCGCCACGCCGGGCTCGTCGGGCTCTGCTAGATGAAATGCCTGCATGCTGCTGAGCAAACGTTCGGTCAACGTGGTTTGCGCGCAGGCACCAAGCACTAGTTCAACTTGAGCTACCTTGAGCGTCACCGCAATCGGCTCGCTGAGCTGGGCGACGAGTTGTCGCACATCGCGATTCATCGCATCTGCCCACTGCTCAAGCGCGATGGGCACAAGCGAAGTGCGTAACAGTGTGTCAATCACCTCACTGGCCGACGCCTGACACAACACCCTCAGCGTCTCTAGGCGCTCGGGGGTTTTACGCGCGCGCACTGGGGGCGCTACGTCTAATACCTGGGCGCCTGCAAGTGTGACGCGGGCGCTACCGTCGCGCAGCACCAACCGATCATGCCAGCAAAAAGGTAAAGCGCGCTCAAGCACACCTTGCGCAAATCCAGTCTGGCCGGGTAACAACTCGTTCTGATCCAATAAAATTAAGCGGGCCATCACATGCTCACAGCCGTGATGCAGCAAAACACGTTCGCCATCTTTTAAGGCGCGTTCAGAATCTGCTGGCACACTGAGCAAGCAATCAAGGCGCGTCGTCAGACGTGTGAACTGTGGCGCAAGCAACCAATCACCGCGCTGCACCTGAGCCAGCTCAACGCCGGTCAATACCAACCCGCAACGCTGGCCCACTGATGCCACGTCAGCGTTTTGATTTTGCGCATGAATCGATCTGACACGAACCTCGAGCGCAGCGTGCGCCAGCGTCAAGGTATCACCCACCTGTACCTGTCCGGCAATCACAGCCCCCGTCACCGCAACCCCAAGGCCTTTGACCACAAACACGCGATCAATCGCCAAACGAAAATGTTTGGCACGCTCGAGCGGTTGTTCGACCGCAAGCGCAAACAGGGCTTGTTTAAGCTCTTGCACACCCACGCCCTGGCGCGAAGACACCACGTGACAGGCGACGTTGCCAAACCGAGTCTGACCGACGTAACTTGCGACCTCAGCGCGCACCTGCTCTGTGCGCGTGTCATCCACCATGTCCGCTTTGGTGATTGCTACCGTTAATCCGGCCACCCCCAGCAAATCTAAAATTCTTAAGTGTTCGCGCGTCTGCGGCATGATGCCGTCATCGGCCGCCACCACCAACAAGCCGTGATCCATCCCCACTGCGCCAGCTGCCATCGTATGCACAAATTTTTCGTGGCCAGGCACATCCACAAAGCCGATAATCTCGTTGAGCGCGTTAGGCGCGTACGCAAACCCAAGATCAATCGTCATCCCACGCGCTTTTTCTTCAGGCAGTCGATCGGCATCCACGCCCGTCAGGGCCTTCACGAGTGAGGTTTTCCCATGATCAATATGGCCGGCGGTGCCGATGATCATTGTCTGACTCCCACAGCGACCACTAAGCCATGCCAGCTGACGTTTCTCGTTGCACTGAGCAACAACAAGGCCTTCGCCTGATTGGCTTGCGAGGGCTGAGGTTTTTTAGTCACGCGCTTCACCACACCGTCTCTGACTGACCTGCGAGGACTGAGATTTTTTAGTCACGCGCTTCAACGCACTGTCACCAAACTTGTCGCTGCGGCCAACATGTGGCCGACGAACACGGACTCTTTGTCTGCAGTCAAGCAACGCAAATCTAACAACAAGGTTTTTTCTGACAAGCGGCCAATCACAGCCGTCGCTGATGCGCGCAGTAAACGTTCAAGACGCACGACGTTTTTTTCGCGAGCCTTCGTGCTGGCTTCGATCGCCAACGCGACTGAGGGCAATCTTTCAACCGGCAGCGAACCCGACCCGATCTGAGACTTCACAGACTGTGCCTTGAGCGAGAGTCCGCACTTCGTTAAGGCAGCTTGTAACGGCGGCATCAGGCGCTCAGCCTGCGCTTGCATGTCACTCTGAGGCCGGGTCAGCAGTTGCAAGACTGATAAACGTTGTGGCAAGGTATCCGGATTGCGATAGAGTCGCAACACAGCCTCAAGCCCAGCAAGCGTGACCTTGCCCACACGTAGCACGCGTTTGAGGGGATTTTTTTTAATCTTTTGAATTAAGTCACGACGCCCGACCAAAATACCCGCCTGCGGCCCGCCAAGCAGCTTGTCACAACTGAAGGTCACTAGGTCGGCACCCGCCTCAATGGCTTGCCTAGGGGTGGGTTCAG
>CAMCII010000254.1 GCA_945874505.1 Bordetella parapertussis
GGGCAGCCGAGCTGGGCAGGCCTTGGACGCGACGCCTGGCTTGCGCGGGCCAATGAGCCCGAATCGCTACGGGTGCGTATCGAGCTTTAGTTTGCGTCAACCATCATCTGACTGGGTACCATCACAAGGCCAATGGCATTGGCCTTGTTGCTGGTAGCTGGGTCGGCCATGCGCACAGCTGGCTTGCCTTCAAACGACACCATAAAACTACCCGCTTTGAATTCACACTTTTGCATAAAACTACCTGAGACTAGGCCACCGCCGACGCCCGGGGTATCGCCGTTTGTGAGCTCGATTTTTGAGGGTTTAAATAAAGCAGGTACCCCGCAGACCATCACCTTGGTTGAGACGGGTTGCGCCATCTGTAACTGAGCGATACTTGGATAAGGAATTGGCAGGGGACCGGCCGGTGGAAAGGGCGTCTTGCAAACATTCGGAAACGCGTTGATCATTCCCTGGGCAATGGTGCATACAAGCATTTTGTTCGCCTTTTAAAGTGAGGCAGAGTGGAACTTAGCCTAGATCAATTTTTTGGCCGTCAATTTTGACCAAGCCCTCGGCCTTGATTGAAGCGTGTTTGGCTTGTACTTGCATACGGTTCTTGACCACCATGCGCATTCTGCCAGCGCGTGTTTCATCGGTTTGTTCAATCCACCTAAAGCATTCGCGCGCGCGCGTGACCTGACGTTCGACAACAGTTGACATGTTTTTAGCGATTAATTTCAGACGCACGATGTTGCTTTGCACTTGCTCACACCAGCTCTGCAACAACTTGATGCGCACGTCGCCCACAAGAGCTTGCACGCCAAACCGAGGGGCCTCAAGGTCTAGGCGTTGCTTGCCTTGCACGGTAATTGACTCGGCCTGCATCACTAAGGTGCCGCTCGAGCTCAATACAGTCGCCTCGCCAGGGAGTTTGACCGTACAGTGCGCGGTTGACGGGCGTAACAAGATTGCCAAAATGTAACAAGACAGTGGATCTGCCGAGGCGCTGACAAGCACAGTGTCGCCGATCTCTGGTACGAGCAGGCAGCTTAGTGCGCAGCGTGCCCGAAGCTCGCCTTGTGTGCCTTGTAAAAAAAACCATTTTTCAGCCTGCCCCGTGACGATGGCTTGCGTCAACACGGGTGCCTGGGCGATTTCAATTTCTATCAGTGTATCGATAGTCGATGGCATGAGGTACGTTCCTTAAAAATGTTCAGGCCGGTTGAGGCGTAGTTCAGTCGTTTAGCTTAAACGTAAGCGACCCACTTTTCAGCTCGCTGTAACTGTGGATCGGTGCGCAAGACTTGCTTGAGCGTTGCGCCTGGCCAAGCGCAGTCTTTTTCGTTGATACCGTGCAAATTGGTAAGAAACAGGCGGCTGTTTGCCCATTGACTGCGCGCAAGGTTAGCGTTCGCTAAATTGCAGCTATCGAGGTGGGCGTCGGTCCAGTTTGAGTCTTGGCAATCACTGTTGATAAGAACACACTGCTCAAGTCGCAGACGCTCGGCAATGGTTTTCACCAAGAGTGCTTGGGCAAAGTTCGACAGTTTGAAGTGTGCGTCTTGCAGAACTGCCCCGGTCATATTTGCCTCGACCAGACTCACGTACAAGCCTTGGCTGTTTTTAAAGGTTGCCCCTAGCAAGCTGGCATTCGTAAACTGTGTCGAGGTTAAAGACATGCCGCTAAAGTCGGCAAAATCTAGTCGACAACGGTTGAACAGGGTGAGTGTCAGGTCGCATTGCGCGAAAGTCTGTTTGGTGAGATTGCTGCCCATCAGGTAAGCGCGATTCAAGTTTGCGCCGACGAAGCGCACCGAGCTTAAGTCGGTCTCGGGTGCTGTCCATTGCGTGAGTTGCGCTTCGCTTAGGTCAGTGTCGTTGAAGCGACATTGAAAGCAATCCACTTTGTCAAAGTTAATACGCTTCATCACGCTACGGTTAAAGCGGCATGCATCAAACATGCTGCCTGCCCATCCTGACTCTGCCATGTTGGCCTGGCTAAAGTCGGTGCCAGACGCGGTTGCACCCTCGGCCTTCACTTGTTGCAGATTCGTATTGAAAAAAATACTATCAATGACTTGTGCTTCGTTGAGGTTGGCTTGTGAAAGATTCGCCTCAGTAAAGTCGCAATTTTCAAGGTAGGTATTTGACAGGTTTGCGCCTGACATCTGTGCGTTGCGAAAGGATACGTTGCGCAGCACTAACCCAGTTAAGTCGACGTTAGTTAAGTCGGCTGCGTCTAGCGTGGCGCTTTCGATCACGCCTTCATTGGCGAGTGCTTGGATGAGGTCTGACATGGGATCCTGTGATCGATGACTCAGAGGGGTGATTTAAGCCAGTTGTTGACGCACACTAAGAATGGTTCGTTCGAGATCAGAGCCCGTAAAATCGCAGCCCTCTGTTTTGGCGTCGAGAAAATCAACGCCATATAAATTTGCCATTTGTAATTTGCACCCACGCAACTTTGCCCCGCGCAAAGCGCCTTCAAGCAGATTAATACCGGTTAAATCTGCGCCTTCTAAGTTGGTGTTATCAAAACAAGCCTCACGCGCCAAGACGCGAATGAGTCGAGCGCGTTGCATACTTGCACCCGTCAGATCCGCTTTGTTCATGACGGCCTCGTCAAAGTTCGCCTCGTCTAGACAAGGGCCGGCCCAGTTGGCCCCCGTTAAGTTGGCTCTAAACAAGACGGCCTGCGCAAACGAGGTTTTAGCGTTGGCTTCGCTATCTTGCAGGCCTGCGCCAGAGAGCTTGGCCTTTGACAGATTAGCGCCTGAAAAATCAGTACGCTGACACAAGGCATCGGTTAAGTTGGCGGCGGTCATGATCGAGTCGTTGAATGAGACCGACTTCAAACGCGCCTCGGTAAAGTTGGCATCTATTAACGAGCAAGCTTCGAACGAGGCTTTTTCAGCGACTGCGCCTTTTGCACTCAAACCATTCATGCTCGAGCCAGAAAAAATCGCAGATTTTAAATCTGAGTAATCAAAATTTGCTTGCTCAAAATGCCCTTCAGAAAAATCACCATCACGCAGATTGGCGCGCGACAAATTGCACTGGCTAAAATCGCTGCTGCCCGCACTCACGCCTTTCAGACTGGCCGCCGAAAGATTGGCGCCAGTGAATATAGCGGTGCTAAGCAGCGCATGATCAAAGCGCGTACGTTCAAGCCGCGCTTGCGCAAAGTTCACCTCGGCGAGCTGTGCGCCGGTAAAGTCCGCATCGCACAGATCGAGGCCAGATAAATCCAAATGACTGAGGTCTTGATCGACAAAGGATTCGCCACGTGCGTGTTGGTCGATCACCCATTGACGGTCGTGTAGCAGGCCAGCGCCCGCGTTACCGTCTTCCCCTGCGACGTCACCTTCCGGGGCGGCTTGCTCAGCGGGGGTAGGCGGCTGTTCTTGCTCTGCTTTGAGTTGCGCTTCTTCTAAGGCAAAATATTCGTCAGACGATTTTTTGACGTCATCCAACAGACCCTGCAAACCGCCAGGGGTATTGGCAAGCATCTGCGCGGCTCCGGCGCTATCCGGCTTTGCTGCAAGCAGCGCAATCAACTCGGCCTCGGTTTTTCCGCTGCTCTTAAATAAATTAAGCGTTGCCGTATAGCTTTCGTCGATGAGTTTTTTTGTCTCGGCCGCTGACAGGTTTCCTTTAGGAAGATTCATCATTTTTTCCATTTTGGTGAGATCGACGCCAGACTTTTGGAGTGCGTTAAGTTTGTTTTCAGCGTCTTGACCGAGCGCCGTGAGTTCGCGTAGCTCGCGTTCGAGCTCGGGGTCAGGTGGTGGTGGGCTTTCAGGCTGAATGGTGTTTGCCGGCGCCTCAGGCGCTGTCGCTGGTGCCACAGGCTCGTCTTCAACGGGTGGCTCTGGGCCGAGCGCTTCTTCCGGTGCCAACTCAGCGCCGCTGAGGATTAAAAATTTTTGATAATGTTGCTCAAGAGACTGTGGTGCTTCAGCCATTGGCTCGAGCTCAGCATAAAGATGCTGGATATCAGCGGCATCAATCTCTGAAAGCCCCACCACCGCGCGATAGAGGATTAAACCTGTCAGCTGATCGGGTAGAAGCCAAACGGTTTCGAGCGGTGCGCTCAGTTCTTTAAATACGGTTTCGTCTGCCTTGACGCGTTGCGCAACAAAGACACGGGCGCGCAGGCCAGGCAGGCTTGCCTCAAGACTTGAAAACTGCCCGTGCATATTTTGGATGCTGACACGTTCGTCGCCGCGAAAAAAGCCAGTTAAGCGTTGATCGACGGGGGCTGTTTGGTAGTAAGCGTCTTGGGTATCAGTTGGCAGGTGGGGCCAGCGATGCTTGAGCCAGTTGTTGTCAAAGCGGCCAAGCAACCCAACGCGTTGAGGGGCAGCGGCAGTCAGTGCCCAAAAACCAGCAGGCTCAGGCTTATCTGTCGGTGAGACCATCAAGCGATTCGGGGCCTCGACGTTAGGCATCGACTGCTGGGGTAGGCCTGTGCGCGCAGAGGGACTCAGATCGATCCCTTTGCCAGCAGGATTGCGCGCGTCGCTTGTCCCACCAAAGGCCTGCGCAGGGGTAATTGGCATCCGTTGAAACGCTTCGGGTGCGCTGCGAAGGCCCAAGGCGTTAAAACTGCGATCACCAAATACGGCAAGCTTCTTTTGTAAGCTGCCCAGCGCCACGTTGACTGAGATTGGTTGTGCGGTAAATCCAGTGGGTGGGTAGGCCGCCCCGTAGACCAAAAATTCACCGTTTGTCTTGGGCAGACCTTCGTCAAGAACTGCTTGCTCACCAAGTGCCTCAGTCGCTGTTGGCCAAATTAACGAGGTACCCGGCGTTGGTTGTGCTGCGCTTGGGTGGAGTGCAAAACTGTGCAGAAGGCCAATCGAGAGGCAGTATTGCTGACCCGCATTCGAAAATATACGAACAAGAATCTCGTTTGAATCGGGTTTTAGGATTTTCATTGAGTCACAAAGAGTGAAATAAGCAGGGTATTAGTCGGCTTAGGCGCCCATGATCTTTAGGGCACTGCCAACCTTCACCATACCCATACTGCATTCAATTTTTGTGCTGCCCGACTTCATCGTCGTTGCCATTGCGCTTATGGTTAGGGTGTTTGCTCCCAGTTGGATGACAATACTGTCGGGCTTCAGTTTCAAAGATACGCTGGGATTGGCGGTCAGTGCAATGGAACCTGTCGCATCCATACTGATTTTGGAGACCGGAGATTGAACAAGTTCGATACTAGGCTTCGGCACGGTCGTAACAAACAGCCCGCGGGTTGCGGGGGTTTTGGGACTATTCGTTGCAAGCGATATCGAAGGTGAAATAACATTAAAGTTGGGTGATGTTGCCTCAATCTTGGATAGAGATACAGCTGCAGCACCTCCTGCGCTCAGGAACAAAGATGGATTCGTTGTGTAAAAAGCTTTCGCGGCTTCTAATGCTGCCTGCGCGGCTAAGATCCCAGGCTGGGCTGCTGCCAGAACTGCATCCTTAGAAGCGGTCGCCACTAACCCTTGTGCGGCTTCTTGCGCGTCGTTAAAAAATGGTCCTATCATCAAACCGGCATAAATTTTGCCAGCCGCTTCGTCCGCCTTTTTTTGTAACTCTTCAAGGGTTTTCTGTGCTGTATCTACAGTTTTTTTGATCGGATCGAAGCCCTGCTGCGCGCCAGCCGCGATGCTTATCATGTGATCTGCGGCAGACTTTATTGTTGTTGCATCTATCTCTAACGCAGCTGTGGGTGGCGCATCGAAGTTGTCAAAATCCTTTGCGTACGGCGCTTGCAATAAAGGCGTTACCTTGCGGGCACCCAAAGTGGCTTTTCCACCTTTGAGCAATAAGCTTGCACCGCCAAGTTGAGTTGCTACCGTCGTGTCGCCTAGCGCACCCAAAAAAACACTGGTTTTTT